>NZ_JAQREI010000077.1:0-372 GCF_028599215.1 Pseudoalteromonas sp. Angola-30 | reverse complement strand
TGTACGCTTAGTCACTTAACCATACAACCCAAACGGGTCTTTGTTATGTGACAGTTTAACTTCGCCAGAAGTTAATATTGAATACTAAAGTAGATACCAATTAATCACGAATGATTAAATTGGCACTGAATGATACTGCTATCATTCTTTTTTACTTTTGAAAACTCTGTACAAATAACACTGTTATTCATACGAATTTTATTATCAGCTTTTCCAAATTTTTAAAGAGCATATTAATCAGTTAAACCCAAAGGGTAAAACTAACTAACAATCATCTGTGTGGACACTACGAACAAATAAGTTCTAAATCGTATAAGGAGGTGATCCAGCCCCAGGTTCCCCTAGGGCTACCTTGTTACGACTTCACCCCAG
>NZ_JAQREI010000076.1:0-381 GCF_028599215.1 Pseudoalteromonas sp. Angola-30 | reverse complement strand
CGTTGATAGGCAAGATGTGGAAGTGGTGTGAGCCATTAAGCTAACTTGTACTAATTACCCGTGAGGCTTAACCATACAACGCCAAACGCGTTTTGTGACAGAAACAAGCGACAGAAGTTAATAGCTAGAGTAGATAAATACTTAGACTTAAAAAATATTATCAGAATTTTCCAAATTTATGAGGTGACTCTTAGCGCGTAGCGTTAACATTGAGACACCTTGCGCAAAGGAAAAAGTAGCACTACGTGCTTGTAATTACTCCTTTGCACCTAATTTGCTTGGTAACCATAGCGTTTTGGACCCACCTGACCCCATGCCGAACTCAGTAGTGAAACGAAACAGCGCCGATGATAGTGTAGCATTTGCTATGTGAAAGTAGGA
>NZ_JAQREI010000075.1:0-388 GCF_028599215.1 Pseudoalteromonas sp. Angola-30 | reverse complement strand
CTGGGGTGAAGTCGTAACAAGGTAGCCCTAGGGGAACCTGGGGCTGGATCACCTCCTTATACGATTTAGAACTTATTTGTTCGTAGTGTCCACACAGATGATTGTTAGTTAGTTTTACCCTTTGGGTATAACTGATTAATATGCTCTTTAAAAATTTGGAAAAGCTGATAATAAAATTCTGATAAATATTCGTATTTATCAAGAGTTTTCAAAAGTAAAAAAGAATGATAGCAGTATCATTCAGTGCCAATTTAATCATTCATGATTAATTGGTATCTACTTTAGTATTCAATATTAACTTCTGGCGAAGTTAAACTGTCACATAACAAAGACCCGTTTGGGTTGTATGGTTAAGTGACTAAGCGTACACGGTGGATGCCTTGGCAGT
>NZ_JAQREI010000074.1:0-433 GCF_028599215.1 Pseudoalteromonas sp. Angola-30 | reverse complement strand
GTCTAGAATGGCATTGAAATAAAATAACTCATTAATATTTGCAGTGATCAGATTAGAGATATCATCACCTTGAATAACCGCACTCAGAGGCCAAATTTGCTCACTGCTTTTTGTATATACTCCTGGCAAGGAACTATTTAAGCCAATAAGTGGCGATTCAACTTCGGCACGATAGTTAAACCCTTGCTCGGTAAAATTAAGCTCTAAAGCAATATCAACGTCACTTTGCCCGCTTAAGTAAACATCTAAGATACCTTGACCATGGTTTATGAGTGTTTGCGCATCAAGCTGAGCATTTATATTTATATTAGCGCGATAATTCTCTGCGTTTGCGTCACTAGTGTAGTTAATCGTTAATGGCATACCAAGCCATGTAGCCGTAGCATCGGTGAGGTTTATTTGTTGATTATTAAAGCTAAGCTCACCCTTTAAA
>NZ_JAQREI010000073.1:0-434 GCF_028599215.1 Pseudoalteromonas sp. Angola-30 | reverse complement strand
CCAAATAAACTGCATGCCCCACCTTCACCTAGCTCAGGAATTTGGTATTCCCAACGCACGGCTGGTGCAGCATTTTTATTTAGGTATTGCTCAAGCTTTTCTAGCTCAGCGTGAATTAACTGTGGCTCAACATTAAGTTGAGCATACTCTAAGTAAGAATTAACCATTTGGACGTCCATACATCTATAATGCCGAAATAGTAGCATGGATGTTTTTATAGCGCTAGCCAATTTAAAGCGCTTTTTTAAAATCTTTAAACACTTTTATTCATAGATATAATTGTGGTATTTAAACAGGTTGTTTTATCTTTGGGGGCATTAAAAGGTGTTCAGCTTTGGTGCAAAAATTACGCCTTTGCTTCACAAATTTGTTATTATTTGCCGCATTATTATATTCAATCTTAAGTAGGTTAATTATGAGTGATAGTCACTTAG
>NZ_JAQREI010000072.1:0-437 GCF_028599215.1 Pseudoalteromonas sp. Angola-30 | reverse complement strand
GAGTTGGCCCTTGGACGGTTAATTACGCAAAACTGCGCGGTCAAAGCCAACCCGATATTTTACTTGATGGCGATTTAGGGGTTAAAAAAGCCCAAGCGGCAGCAAGCTCGTTTGAATCTGCGAACTGTGCACCATTTCGATCTTACTTAACTTTTCAACTTTGGCAGCAATTATGATAGTGCAAACCAGTTTACCCAGTCCGATTGACGATATTATTATTCAGGCAACTGAAAACGGTATTAGTTATGTGGGGTTTTATCCACCGACCAGTTATGTCAGTACGCCTTTAAATAAGGTGACTAATTCACATGTTTTATCTTGTGTGGCGCAGCTTAATGAGTATTTTGCTCATACGCGTACTGAGTTTGATTTAGGGCTTGATACTGGCGGCACGCCATTTCAGCAAAGCGTATGGCAGGCATTACAAAGCGTACCGT
>NZ_JAQREI010000071.1:0-441 GCF_028599215.1 Pseudoalteromonas sp. Angola-30 | reverse complement strand
GTTCATAACGACTCTTTCATGACTTACGCAAAAAAGGATGCACAAGTGCCATTGGCATATGCCATGTGGCAAGCGTCTTGCCTCAGCAGCCTGTTTTGCGTAAGTCGTTTTTATCGACCCGTGAAAATGAACAAGGGCTAGTGCCTTTACAAGCCCTAGCCCTTGCTGTTATTGCGCAAGCAGCTATCAAAAAGATAGCCACTCATCGTGAACTCAAGCAGCCAGCTTGGCCTTGACTTGCTCCACGATGCTGCCAAAGGCAGCCTTGTCGTGCACTGCGAGGTCGGCCAGCATCTTGCGGTCGATCTCGATGGAAGCCTTCTTCAGGCCGTTGGCGAACTGGCTGTAGGTCAGGCCCAGTTCACGGGCAGCGGCGTTGATACGGGCAATCCACAACTGGCGGAACACGCGCTTCTTGGTGCGGCGGTCACGGTAGGCATA
>NZ_JAQREI010000070.1:0-443 GCF_028599215.1 Pseudoalteromonas sp. Angola-30 | reverse complement strand
TATTACTCTACGATAGTTGCTACAACACCAGCACCTACAGTACGGCCACCTTCACGGATAGCGAAACGAAGACCTTCGTCCATCGCGATTGGCGCGATTAGAGTTACTGTCATCTTAACGTTATCACCAGGCATTACCATTTCTACGCCTTCTGGTAACTGTACGTCACCTGTTACGTCAGTTGTACGGAAGTAGAACTGTGGACGGTAACCTTTGAAGAAAGGAGTATGACGACCACCTTCATCTTTAGAAAGTACGTATACTTCTGAAGTGAATGTAGTGTGTGGGTTGATTGAACCAGGCTTAGCTAGTACTTGACCACGTTCAACGTCTTCACGCTTAGTACCACGTAGAAGTGCACCAATGTTCTCACCAGCACGACCTTCGTCAAGAAGCTTACGGAACATTTCAACACCAGTACAAGTAGACTTAGTAGTCTCTTT
>NZ_JAQREI010000069.1:0-448 GCF_028599215.1 Pseudoalteromonas sp. Angola-30 | reverse complement strand
CTTTAAGGATAAGTATGAAAACTTTTATTAAAACCACTCTAGTGGCTTTTTCTTTTGCAGCATTGGCAGGGTGCCAAAGCCAAGCAGGTAATCCAGCACTTAACCAATGCGCTCAGCAAAGTTATCAATGCGAAACCAGCTGTGAACAACAAACAACCACCGACAGCCTTAAGTCACAGGTTTGCTCATCTAAATGCATCGAAGCGTATAATCAATGCAAAGTACAAGCTGAAAACTTAAGTAAAGCTGACTAATATCAATCGGCATAAATTGTAAACCAAAAAAAACCGCTCATTTGAGCGGTTTTTTAATTATTAGCGGTTTATTTTAAGCCTAACTTTTTCAACTCAACTTCAACTAGCTTTGCAGAAAGTGGCACATAACCATCTTTTTCTACAATTTTTTGACCTTCTTGCGAAAGTACCATCTTTAAAAACTCAGCTTCAAC
>NZ_JAQREI010000007.1:0-215069 GCF_028599215.1 Pseudoalteromonas sp. Angola-30 | reverse complement strand
TAACCATTAATTTGTAGTCACTTTGATCAGCCATTGCAGCAGCTGAGCAAGTTAATAATGAGCCAAGAGCGATGGTTTTTAAAAGTGTACGTTTCATGATTATCTTCCTGTTTGGTTAGTCGTACTTATTGGCGACAACGTAACTTTAGATAAATCCTCTTGCCCCGACAAACGATAAAAACAAACCTAATAAGTGAGAAAATCTAACCTATAGACTTTAGTCTAACACCTGCTTTAAATAGCGTTTCTTTCATTCTCAAAAAATACAGCAAAAACAGGTGAGTTAACAACGTTGGCGGTTAATTTGTAACGGCCCACTTATAAGTAAAACTGAGTTAGTTAGCAGTCAACTTTTTATGTGGGTTTAAAAAAAACATTTTTTTCCACCCTTGGCTTTGTGTTGTAAAAAGCCACGGCATAGGCATAAGCGATAATATAGAATAATGCACATGGGGTTGCTTTCCTGCAGCATTACCGGTATCACCCAGTAAACCAATTTGACTGTTTATGCTAACTACATCCCCTGCACTTACATGGTAGTCATTTAAATGTGCAAAATAATGCACGCGCCATTTTGCACCAAGTACCGCAACCACTTTGCCACCTCGGTTTAGTTCACCTGAAAAAATAACAATACCGCTTGTTGCAGCAACCACAGGCGTGTTTTTAGCGCCAAAAATATCAACTCCTTTATGTACACCCGAGCGCCCCCACGGCTCATACCAAAACGTATTGTGGTTCCAATCTTTACTTGTAGCGCCTTGCACAGGAATTACTAGCTTCTCAGGAATGAGTAAACCCACTATTAATAAAATTATAACTGCGCCCAAAGTCCACTTTAGTAGTTTCAATGCATTACCTTTGCTGTGAATAGTCATTAAATTATTAATTACAATATCTGAACGCCTAGTGAGTATTGTTAGAACGAAACACTTTTTTAACGTGAACTAAACTCATTAATTTTAATACAGGTTTTATTATTAATTGCGCACTGCCAGCTATAAAAAGCCAGGTACCGCTTTCAACTAATGACTCATTTAAAAAGAAAAAGCTACCAATTAAAAACCACACCGCAATTAAAAAATCGTTAACTGCGCCTAATGCTTCATAACGGCGTTGGATAGTAATATGCTCTTGTCCTAAGTCTAAATTAAGCTGATTTTTGCTGGAGCCCATCAATACTACTCACTCTTTTTACTGTGTAATTAAAAAAACTGTTTTCACTAGCATCTAATACCAATTCGCTTAATTAAGTATTATTACGCATTGGTATAGGCTTATCTGCATAATACAATAGCAAAAAACACATAATAAAAAACGCTGGCTGATATATCAGCCAGCGTTTTTATTGGTGTAGAGTCTTTATAACCAAAAACTCACTATTGCTTGTATATTTAATTGTTTATTTTTGGTCTTTTTCTAAACGTTTTTAAGACTTAAAGCCGCATCTGCCGCTAATAACATTTCCAAAAATAAAGCTTTCTAATACGGGCTTTCTCGCTTTTAAATTTACATGTGAGTTTTATAAAAAAATTTTATTACACGCACAAAAAAGCCCCTACCTAATATAAATCGGTAGGGGCTTTTTTGTGACTCTCGCTAATTAAATTGCTTTATAAGGCAAGCTCTTCTTTAGCGCGAGTTAAGTTATGAGACACTAATGTGTTTTCAGAGATTTGTACTGCTTCGTATAAATCAGCTAATGCTGCTGTATCGTTATGCGCTTTTAAACGTGCAACGCCACGGTTGCTTAACGCGTACGATGTAAGCTGGCGTACTTTAAATTTAGGGCCTTGTGCATCTTTTAATAGTGCAATGGCTTTAGTACAAATTTCTTCAGCTTGAGCGTAATTTTTAGATTTAACGTTAAGTGCACAGCTATTGAATGACTCTTCAAGTGGCAATGGTGCAGTAGCGGTTTTGATAACCATTAGTTTGTAGTCACTTGAATCAGCCATTACAGCTGCTGAGCAAGTTAGTAATGAGCCAAGAGCGATGGTTTTTAAAAGTGTACGTTTCATGGTTTGTCTTTCCTAATTAAGTTAGTCGCGCTTGTTGCCGACAACTGAACATTAGAGTAATAGCTCAGCGCCGACAAACGAGAAAAACAAACTCAATAAGTGAAGAAAATTAACCTATAGACTTTAGTCTAATATACGTACAAATTTAAATGTTTAACAGCGTGTAAACCATCGTAATTACTGCTTGTTTTGAAAAAGGTTTTAAAACGAGTGTTATGCAGTAGCTACGCAAACAAGCCAGTGGACTGTACAAAAAACAACCTTTAAAATTTATTTTGTTTTTATGCTTTTGGCGACTTTTCCTACGCTCAAGCCTTGCACTAAAATTGAAAAAACCACCACTGCATAAGTTAAGGCCAATAATATATTACGCTGCGATCCATCAGGTAGCTGCAACACCAGTGCCACCGAAATACCACCACGTAACCCTCCCCAGGTTAACACTTTCCATGCACCGCTGGGCAGCTCGAGCTGTTTATTAAAAATAGTTGTTGTTAGGCCAACCACAATAAGACGTGCGCATAGCGCAATTAAAATGGTTAAAACGCCCGCCACCAGCAAATTAGCTGAGTACACAATCATTACCACTTCAAGGCCGATTAGCACAAATAAAATGGCATTTAAAATTTCATCAATTAGCTCCCAAAACAAATCAACATAGTGGCGTGTTTTATCACTCATGGCTAAATTACGGCCATGATTACCCACCATTAATCCCACCATAACCATCGCAAGTGGCCCCGATAAGTGCCAGTGACTCGCCAATGCATAACCGCCTATAACACCCGCTAGCGTAAGTAATACTTCTTCTTGGTAGCTATCTATTGCTTTTAATAAATAATTTAAAGCACCGCCTAATATTAAACCAAATATTATACCGCCCCCCGCTTCAACAGCGAGTGTATGAGCCACTGAGTATGTAGTTGGCATATCACCACTGGTTAAAATTCCTAATAAAAGCGCAAATACCACCACGCCTATACCGTCATTAAATAGCGACTCCCCCGCTATTACGGTTTCAATACTTTTAGGCGCACCAGCAGAGCGTAAAATACCCATGACCGCTATCGGATCGGTTGGCGAAATCAACGCACCAAATAATAAACACCATATAAACGGTAAATTAAATCCCAATAAAGGCACTACTACATATAACGCTGTAGCAATAATCACTGTTGAAACTAGCGTACCCACACACGCTAAAATACCTATGGGTAATTTATAACGTCTTAAGTCACTTACATTAACGTGCAGCGCCCCAGCAAAAAGCAGCATTGAGAGCATGCCGTCGAGCAATACATGAGTAAAATTGAGTTGATCAAGTAGGCTTACTTCGTAATCAATAAGTTCATCAAACCCTAAAAAGCCCAAAAATATGGCCGCAATAGACACTAAAAGCGAAATAACCATCACCCCAATGGTGGTTGGCAGGCCAATAAACCGATGATTTATATAAGCAAGTAATGCGGTTATAGATAAAAAAATCGCGCTAATTTCAAATATACTCAACGTACTCGTGACATCCATAATCTAGCTCTCTTAAATTTAAAGCCTAATAAGTAGTTTCCACTTTTATGATTTGCACTTTTTAACCGTGCAACGCAAAAAGCCCATGTTAAGAATAAACCTAACATGGGCTTTTTATACACTGGCTTAATTAAAGCATGTTTAGTGCTTTTTTATAGCGCAAGCTCTTCTTTAGCAAGTGTTAAATTATGCGATACCATTGTACTGTTAGACATTTGCGCTGCCTCGTACAAATCAGCAATGGCTGCTGTGTCATTATTTGATTTTAAGCGCGCAACACCTCGGTTACTTAACGCGAATGACGTAAGTTGGCGTACTTTAAATTTAGGGCCGTCTGCATCTTTTAAAAGTGCAATTGCTTTTGTACAAATTGCTTCAGCCTCTGCATAGTTTTTTGACTTAACATTAAGTGCGCAACTATTAAATGACTGCTCAATTGGCTGCGGTGCAGTCGCTTGTTCGATAACCATTAATTTGTAGTCACTTGTATCAGCCATTACAGCAGCTGAGCAAGTTAATAAAGAGCCTAGAGCGATGGTTTTGATAAGTGAGCTTTTCATGATTATATTCCTGTTGAGTTAGTCGTGCTTGTTGCCGACAATTCAACTTTAGAGAATTTACACAAAACCGACAAACGATTAAAACAAAACCAATAAGTGAAGAAAATTAACTTATAGACTTTAGTCTAATGCCAAACTAGTAAGCAATTCATAGCAAGTGCTTTAATTATAATTAGTAAACACCACCTAATTTAACTCCCTTATCAATCGCAAACCTATAAACTCCCTCGCCCATATGCCATAATCTAAATAATTCATTATTTTAGTAACTTGGCGCGTATTTAGGCGTTTATAAGTTAACTACTCAGGGTTTTCAGCATGGCATATCAAGAGCAAAATCAAGCAACAATCTACTGGCACGATTATGAGACCTGGGGGGCGAGCCCTCAAAAAGATAAGCCGAGCCAGTTTGCGGGGATTCGTACCGACCTTGATTTAAATATAATTGGCGAGCCGCTTATTGAATATTGTAAGCCGCAAGCGGATTACTTGCCTCACCCTGAGGCATGTTTAATTACCGGTATTACGCCACAAGTGGCGATGCAAAAAGGTTTGGTTGAGGCTGAGTTTATAGCCAAAATTCACGCTGAATTTAGTGCGCCAAACACCTGTGTTGCTGGTTATAACAGTATTCGCTTTGATGACGAAGTAAGCCGTTATAGCTTTTACCGTAACTTTTACGACCCGTACGAGCGCGAATATAAAAACAATAACAGCCGCTGGGATATTATTGATTTAGTACGTGCATGTTATGCGCTGCGCCCTGAGGGCATTGAATGGCCGTTAAAAGAAGACGGCAGCCCGAGCTTTAAGCTTGAACATTTAACGGTAGCTAATGGCATTGAACACGCCGCTGCGCACGATGCGCTAAGCGATGTAACTGCCACTATTGCACTGGCTAAACTTATAAAAGAAAAACAACCAAAGCTTTATAACTTCTTTTTTGGGCTGCGTAATAAAAAAGCGCTTGGTGAGTTAGTTGATGTATTTAACATGACGCCGCTGGTACATACCTCGTCACGCATTCCTGCAACGCAGGGCTGTACTACGTGGGTGGCGCCTATGAGCTTTCATCCGGTAAATAAAAACGCCGTTATATGTTTTGATTTAACCCAAAACCCGCAAGTATTGCTTGATTTAAACGTAGAAGAACTACGTAAACGTTTATACACCAAACGTGTTGATTTAGCCGAGGGTGATTTACCTGTTGGTTTAAAACTGGTGCATTTAAACAAGTGCCCTATTTTAGCGCCTGCTAAAACGTTATTACCTGAAAATGCAGCCCGTTTAGGCATTGACCGCGAGCAATGCCTCGCTAATTTAGCTATTTTAAAAGCCAATACCGAGCTTCGCGATAAAGTAACCGAAGTGTTTAATGAAAAAGGCGATTACAGCGCAACCACTAACGTTGATTACTTACTTTACGATGGCTTTACAAGCCATGCCGACAAAGCTAAATTTGCGATTATTCGCGATGCTAAACCAGACGAGCTAGCGGGCTTAAATTTAGATTTTGAAGATAAAAAGTTCAATACATTACTGTTTAGATACCGCGCACGAAACTGGCCTGAAACGCTCAACCAGCAAGAGCTTGACCAATGGCGTCAGTATTGCCAAAACAAGTTAATGCACGGAGAAGATCAACCCTCAATTAGCGCACAAGATTTTATGATCACCCTTGAAAATTTGGCCCATGAGCACGACGACAGCGAAAAAAATCTGACCATCTTAAAGGCTTTATATAACTACGCGCAAAGCATGTAATTTTCTTTTAGTTTATTTGTATAGCGCATATAAAAACGCGACGCTTTAATTACTAAAGCGTCGCGTTTTTGTTTAAATTACGGGCTTTGCCCATCACGCCAGCAAGCTGCGCATCTACCTCGGAATACTCAAAACGTTATTTTTTATGCAGTGCTTCAATGCGTGCTAGTAAGCTTGATGTATCGTATCGGCCGCCACCAAGCGCTTGTACGTCGGCGTAATATTGATCAACCGTTGCGGTCATCGGTAACGTAGCGCCGTTGTTTTTAGCTTCATCAAGCGCGATGCCTAAATCTTTGCGCATCCAATCTACGGCAAAACCAAACTCGTACTCACCTGCCCACATTGTTTTATAGCGGTTTTCCATTTGCCACGAACCCGCAGCCCCTTTTGAAATGGTTTCAATTACTTTTTCACCATCAAGCCCTGCTTGTTTGGCAAAGTGTAAGCCCTCGGCTAAGCCTTGCACTACGCCGGCAATACAAATTTGATTAACCATTTTACATAACTGCCCTGCGCCCACATCGCCTAATAACTGGCTAAAACGGCTATATGCTGCCATTACGGGTTGCACTTTAGTGAAAACAGCTTCGTTACCGCCTGCCATGACTGTAAGCACGCCGTTTTCAGCACCTGCTTGTCCGCCTGATACGGGCGCGTCTATAAAATCTATATTTTGCAGGGCTGCTTTTTCTGCTACTTCCCGGGCTACTTCGGCCGATGTAGTAGTATGGTCAACCAAAATGCTATTAACGGCCATCCCCGCTAAAACACCATTTTCACCATAAACAACCGCACGTAAGTCATCGTCATTACCTACACACATAAATACAATATCAGCATTATTTGCAGCTTCTCGCGGCGTGGTAGCAAAGCTTCCTGCATACTCATCTACCCAGCTTTGCGCCTTTGCTTGAGTGCGGTTATATACACACACATTAAAGCCCGCTTTTGCTAAATGCCCTGCCATTGGGTAACCCATTACCCCTAAACCTATAAATGCAACATTGATTGACATAAAAGTGCCTTATTTTCCTGCTAACTTAGAAACTATGCCCGATTATGTCAATCGGCTGCTTAAAAAGCGAATTAAGTCTTTATAAATTTCCAACGTAAGGAAATAAGTAGGTAACCATGGATAGTATTTATCAATTTAGTGCCCCTTTGTACAACAGCGAAAGCTTTGCGCTTAGCCAGCTAAAAGGCAAAACAGTACTTATTGTTAATACAGCAAGTAAATGTAATTTTTCGGTGCAATTAAGTTCGCTAGAAAAGCTCTATCAGGAATATAAAAATAGCGGTTTCACTATTTTAGCGTTTCCGTGTCATCAATTTGGCCAAAACGAGCCGCTTGATAACCTCGCGATTAAAGACTTTTATCAAGGGCAATTTGACGTGTCGTTCAAAGTGTTTGGTAAGGTAATGGTAAATGGGCCCGAGGCGCATCCGCTGTTTAATTATTTAAAGTCGCATACCCGTGGTATTTCGCAAAACCGCGCAGTAAAGTGGAACTTCACCAAGTTTTTAATTAACCCACAAGGTCAGCTCGTTGCACGTTATGCGCCGCGCACCAAGCCCGAAACGCTTAAACAGGTCATTGAAGCAAATTTACCTAGCGCACTAAACGCTAATAATTTAAATAACGCAAAAATAATACCCAACTTTAATGCATTAAAAGGCGCTTAATTATTCTAAATCAATAAATGGGTGGTTACTCAAGCATGCTTTATTAAACTAGTTTAAGGTTACGTATAATACCAATCGGCAATAATACTTAATCATTTTTAGGGGCTAAACGTGTCGCTATCTGCGCTAAAAACTCTCATTTACGACTGCATGGATGCAGAAGGTAGAGCAATGCAGGAGCAATTGCCGAGAACAACTAAATAGCGAATTTTTTGCCTTACTATCAACGCGTTTTTACATCCTCAAAATAGAACGCTTGATTATGCGCATTGGTATAACAGCTAGGCTTTGGAGTAAATAACATGAACATTGCTTTTTTTAGTACGCAAAAATACGAGCAGCCTTTTTTTGAGCGCAGTATTAACAAACACCCTCAAATAGAGATTTGTTACTTTGAGCAAGCACTGAACGAGCAAACAGCCCTGCTTGTTAAAGGGTTTGATGCTGTGTGTGTATTTGTAAACGACACAGTTAACGCCCTCGTTATTGAGCACCTTGCTGAGCAAGGAATTAATACTATTTTACTTCGCTGCGCAGGGTTTAATAATGTTGATTTAGTGGCCGCCAAAGCACACAACATTAAGGTATTACGAGTGCCCGCATACAGCCCAGAAGCCGTAGCTGAGCACTGTGTTGCACTTATGCTTACCCTTAGCCGTAAAACACATAAAGCCTATAACCGCGTACGCGAAGACAACTTTGATTTAAACGGTTTATTAGGCTTTAACTTACACGACAAAACAGTTGGCATTATAGGCTGTGGTAAAATTGGCCTTGCCCTTTGTAATATTTTAAATGGCTTTGGCGCGCATGTTTTAGTGTGCGACCCTTATGCAACACCTGGCAATTACACCATCACCGATTTAGATTCCCTGCTTACTCAAAGCGATATAATTTCACTGCACTGCCCACTGAATGAGCAAACACACCATTTAATAAACGACGATGCATTTAATAAAATGAAACCTGGGGTAATGCTAATTAACACTTCGCGCGGTGCGCTACTTAATAGCAAAGCGTGTATAAATGCGCTTAAAACTAAAAAGCTAGGGTATTTAGGGCTTGATGTGTACGAGCAGGAGTCGGAGCTATTTTTTAAAAACCATAGCGACGAGATAAACCAAGACGATATATTCTCGCGCTTAGTTAGTTTTAAAAACGTATTAATAACTGGCCACCAAGGCTTTTTTACTCAAGAAGCCCTGAGCGAAATTGCCAATACCACCATACAAAACGCAATAGAAATTAATGAACAGAGACCTTTAACAAATGAGGTTTTATAAAGCCGCGGCCCACTAATTTGCTTTACCCGTTTTGCTATTTACATAACGGGTAAAGCTTAAAATACTTTAGCCAAACGCAACGTTTGCAAAAACAAGAGTCATTAATACTGGGCACACAAAACGAATGTATTGAGCAAACCAGTAATGCGTGCCGGTGCTGGCTTTATGAAGCTTATTACCGCGTTTCCACATCCAACCTGCGGTTATGAAATAAAATAGCCCCATAAGTGGAAGTTGGTACTGAGTAAATAGCATGATTACTAAACCAAATAACCACTCAAAGTTTAATATTATTGCACTAGCGCATATTAACACCACTAGGCTAACGGCCCAGGTTGCTTTAGTACGATCTACGCGGTGGTTTTCTACTAAAAACGCTACCGGTATTTCTGTGGTAGAAATAGTAGATGTAACCGATGCAATCGACATAAGTACAAAAAACAGTAACCCAATTAGTAAACCAATTTCGCCCATGGTACTAAAAAGCTCAGGTAAAATAGCAAATATAAGCTGCCCTTCACCTATAAGTTTTCCGCCGCTAAACACCTCTACCCCGTTATGCTGCGCTACATAAATTGCAGGCACTATCAGTAAACCTGCTAAAAATGCCACGCTGGTATCAAGTAGTGCAACGCTTGCAGTTAGTTTTGGCAGGTTTGCATCTTGCTGCAGGTACGAGCCATAAATCATCATGCAGCCAACCCCTAATGAGAGCGAGAAAAACGCCTGCCCCATTGCAGCAATAATTAAATTTGGATCAAGCACTTGGCTAAAATTAGGAATTAAATAAGCAGCAAACCCTTCGCTGGCGCCTTCTAAACTGGCTATATAAAAAATTAAGCCTATTAGTAGCACCAATAACAATGGCATTAAACGGCGTGACCAGGTTTCAATCCCCGATTTAACCCCTTTTAAAATAATACTGGCGGTTAAAATAAGCATAAGCGGCGTAAATATAAAATTACGCACCATAGAGTCGCTGTGCAAAAATTCGCTTGCTGCGGTAAAACCAAAAAATGTAGTAATAGGCTCTATCGCGTAAGAGAGCATCCACCCAGCTACAATAGAATAAAAGCTAAGCATAACCACAGCGCCCGCAAGGCCAATATATCCTGCGGCAGCCCCTACTTTTTTGTTGGTATTTTGCCACGCATTACCCAATGCTTTTACTGGGTTTGCTTGCGCTTGGTGGCCTAAATAAAGTTCGGTATAAAGCGCAGGTAGCGCAAGTAAAAATATAACTACAAAGTAAACCAATAAAAATGCACCGCCACCATGGTTGGCCGCCTGCGTAGGAAAACCCCAAATATTACCTAAACCCACTGCTGCGCCTGCAGCGGCTAAAACAAAACCAAAACGGCTTTGAAATCCATCACGCACTTGTGCCATACATCTACAAATTCTGTTATTCTTTCATTATTGTGAATTAAACCATATTTAATGCCAACTGAGTAATAAAATTGCTTTTGGCATAAATAAGCGCTGTTAACCGCTCATAATTACAGCACTCACTTATTTTAAGCGCGTATGACTAACCACTTTTTTAAAAACACCCTAAGTATTGCTCCCTCTTTTTATAGCGATTTATCCCCTAGCAACAATACTATTTTAGTGTTTAATGCCAACACACTTAATGTAGAACACCTTGATTTAACCCAGTACCTAAGCCCATTTGAGCTAAGCGTTATAAATCGCCGTAAACGCATGCAAGCAAAGCAAGAATATGTAGCATCGCGCATATTACTAAAGCAACTTGCAAAGCATACTCAGCCCCAATACGCACACATACCGCTTAATAAAATGAGCACCCACTTTAATGAAGAATGCTCAAAACTGCAGCTCCATATAAACCACACCGTTATAAATACCTGTATTTCGCACTCGCATGGCTTAGTTGGCGTTGCACTTAATGTTACTAAGGCGGAGTTTGGCTTTGATATTGAAAAAATAAACTTAAAACGCCCATTCGAAAAGCTCGCTAAGCATTTTTATCATAAGGCTGAAATTGCCTTAATTACCGCGCCTTTGGCTATAAAAGAGCAAGCCCACCGCTTTTTTAGAATTTGGACCTTAAAAGAGGCACTCGCTAAAGCAACTAGCCGCCCAATAGCGCAATTGCTTAGCCCAAATGTATTTGATGAATTTTCTTTGTTAAACCTTACAGCATCGAGTAACACCATAACGGTTGCCAATGAGGAGTTTGATATAAGCGTGGCGCATAAAAAAAGCACCGACTGGCGGTGCTTTATACTTAATAACTTAGATACTTAATAACTTGGCTTTAAAAGCTTAAGCAGCGCTTTCTAATAAGCGGCTGTGTATTGCTTGTACCACGGTATCTGATTCGCTTTGCTCTACTAAAAAGCATAAGTTGTGCTTACTTGCACCATGACAAATTAATCGAATATTAAACTCTTTTAATACGTTCATTAAGTTCATTTCGTGCTGGCGTAGCTGTATTTCAGAGCCTATAAGTGCCACTAAGGTTAAGTTGTTTTCAACCGATACATGACAAAATTCGGCCAATTTATCTAAACACGCTTGCTCAAGCTCAGGTCGCGAGGCATTAGGCGCGTTATCGAGCGTAATGGCAACACTAATTTCTGAGGTAGTAACTAAATCTACCGATATATTAAATTCACTTAAAATAGTAAATACACGGGCCAAAAAGCCACTTGCTAATAACATTTCTGGGCTTTTAAGCGTTAGCAATATTTGGTTTTTACGCTGCGTAACGGCACGAATACCTGGCTGCTGCGATTTTTCACGCTCAATCCACGTTCCTCCGCGCTCTGGCTCGCGGCTAGAGCCTACAAATACATTAATATGGCTACGGCTTGCTGGTAAAATAGTCGCAGGGTGCAATACTTTTGCGCCAAATGTCGCCATTTCTGCGGCTTCATCAAAGCTTAAGCGGGCAATTGGCGTTGCCTTAGCGCATAAACGCGGGTCGGTGCTAAAAATACCCACTACATCGGTCCAAATGTGTACACTTTTAGCGTTAATAGCCTCTGCTAATAACGCCGCACTGTAGTCAGAGCCACCACGACCAAGCGTTGTGGTTTGGCCAAATTCATCACTACCAATAAACCCTTGTGTAACTATTACTTGCTCATCTAATAACGGAATTAACAGATCTTTAGTGGCTTGTGCAGTGGCCGCAACATCGGGCGTTGCTTTACCAAATTGGCTGTCGGTTTTAAGCACTTTGCGCACATCAAACCTATCTGCATTTAAGCCTTTTAAGCGCAGCACTTGAGCAAATAAATAAGACGATAAACGTTCGCCAAAGCTAAGCAGCTCATCGTGTTGTTGATCAGTGGTGAGTGTTTCAAGGGCTAACGTTTGAAACGCTTTTAACGTCTCGTTAAAACCTACGGCTAAATCGGCATCAAGTGACAGCTCATCTAAAATAGCCTGTTGAATAGCCAATACGCCATCTATATGTTCTTGGCGCTGCTCTTTACTAAGGTCGGGTTTGCACAGTGCAACTAAGTGGTTAGTTACGCCGGCACTGGCGCTCACAGCTACAATACGTACGCTTTTATCTGCAACAATAATTTCGCTACAGCGACTCATCGCTTCAAAGTTTGCAACACTGGTTCCGCCAAATTTGGCAACGATGTAATCTGATTTTGCGCCTGATACTGTTTGTGGCACTGATTGGGTAGTCATTTCGTCTCCTTTCGCGGTATCCAAACCGCTAAAAAACAAGAAGAACTTGGCAAAGGAATGCAAATAAGATGTGTCCGCTGCCAGAAGCTCTCCACCTAAGTTGGTGACAGTTTTGGGGATTCAGCCCCATAAACCGAAAAACACGGTTGACGTAACCTTGTTTTCCTCGGCGAGTACTTCCCTCTTTAATGGTTATGGGCGTTCGTCACCTACCATTAAATACCTAAGTATCGCACCTCTTCTGAATGTTGTATTAACCTGTGGCTAATAAAACAAAACCCCACTGTGTAGCGGGGCTTTGAAAGTTATCGTTTAGACGTCTAGCTGTCAAGGTGTTTTAGTTAATATAACGCGAATAATTTAGCCAAGGTTTACATTGCTGGCTACTTTTACAGCGCTTAATGTAACTCGCCTGTACGCCAGCTAAAAAAATGTGTAAATTAAGCCAGTTAATAACGAGTACTTTTTATTATAAAAATATAAAAACTACGCTCTGCTTTAAGCGTAGTTAACTCATTACTAGGATGTATCACCGCATTATGATCCCAGCTAAAAAGCTGCTTAATACCCTTAGCGAACATTGGGGTGTTTTAGAGCTATTATTTAAACGTTTTAAAATGGCCGACTTTAGCCTCAAAGACGTGCAAAACGCCATTAAGCAAAAACAGCCCACATGGACAAACGAGCGCATATACAAAGAAACAAATCGTTTGCTCAATCAAGATATACTTATTCCATTGGCTAAATCATCCCAGCTTGAAATAAACCGCGCCATTGCCGATTTTGCGACCTTTTTATTACAAGAAGAACACATAGGTTTAGCACAAGAAATTAGCGTTTTGGTTGATGATTTAGCACGCCTAGGAAACCGATTAGATAATGCCGGCGAAATAGAAGACTTTGACGATTTACGCCGCTATAGCCGCATTATGGATGATCGGGTACGTAAAATAATGAAGCTTTACGCGCACAACGAAAACGCTATTTTAAACATTGTTGAGCAAGCTAAATCTGATCACGCGGTGCAATCTTTGCAAAAGCGCTACAAAGCGGTAATAGAAGCCTTTGACGAATACATAGAGCCGATGCTTGAAATGGTCGATATTCGCGGTGACTTTCATGCCTGTTTTACACTTATTGAGCAGCAAATAAGTAAGCAAATAGAGCACATTGAACGCTCAGGCAAAGCCTACAACGACAAACGTATGCTTGAGCAATTGCGTACTCGGATACTCGAAATGCATTTAGTTGGCCGAGAAAGCTTACGCAAAAGTGCCGATATGCTTATGCCACTGCGCGAAGAGCTACGCCGTAATAACCTAATTACCCGCCAGGCAGCAAAAGTGCTTGGCCTTGTGCGTAAAAATGGCGTAGACAACATGCTAAGCGCGGTACAACCAAATTTTGTAAGCGATGCGCAGCGTTATTCGCTTGGCCAGCAGCGTCATATAGTTGCCTATATGGCAAGCTTGGTAGAATTTGAACACGAAGAATACCAGCTCCCAGAGCAACAAGACGTGCCGGCATTTGTTACGCCAAACATTCCTGATTACCACGATGTTAAAAAAAGCTTTGCAAAACGCTTTAATAAAAAGCGTAAAAAGCCCCAGCCATTGCTGCAATTTTTAGATGAAAGCTACCCAGAATTAGACGCCGACGAAATGCTATTTTTATATCAAAAACTAGTCAGCGACAGTGAAATTGACATTAGTCAAAGCGATGAAAAAACACGCGTAAAAATTGCCGGCCAGCATTTTTCGTTATACCCATTTAATTCTGCGCCTCAGCCAGATACACAGGCAGACGAGTAACACATGACACATATAAACTTAGACGAGCTTACGCACCTACAAGCCATTAATAAAAAATTAGGTGCGGGTTACCATATTTGCGAACAAGACAACGTAATGTGGCAAGAGCTTGACCAGCACATAGAATCTTATAGCGCCTTATTTAGCGCCCTTGGCCACGATTTAAAACACGACAGCCGCGGCTTTTACTACTTTGCCAGCGACGAAAGCACGCCAAACATGGGTAAAATATCCCGTGCTATTGCACTGACTATTTACATTTTAATTGAGCACTTTGCCAATACGGGTAAAGACCCAATGCGTGCCCTATTTGATGAAGTAAACGATTTAGAACTGATGCAAACCTTAGTGCAAATTAATAAACACTTGTTTGATCAGCTTGAGATATTTTCGGGCTCAGATTTACGAAAAGACGTATACCTGCGCATGGTACGTTTAGGCCTTGCCCGCGAAGTAGAAGGCGGCTTTATCCTACAAGCGCCTATTCACCGCTATATTGATGCACTTATGGAAGTAAACGAAGAAACCTACATTACAGAGGACGAGCAATGAAAAACTTATACGGACTAAGTAAACTCGCCCTACTTAATACCGCAGGTTATGCAAAGTGTGTTATTCCGCTTGATAAAAGCAGCTCTATTTGTGCACCAAACAATACCGGTAAAAGCTCGGTTATAAACGCCCTGCAATTTCCGCTAATAAATGATTTGCGCCTAACCGAATGGGACGGGCACGATTTAGATGAAACCCGTAAATTTTATTTTTCATCGGATCAGTCGTACATTTTGCTCGAAGCCAACCTCCCCCATGGCTCGGTGGTTATTGGTGTAGCAGGCCTTGGTAAAATAGCCGGTTACGCGCACCAGTACTTTTGTTATCAAGGCAAACTTGATTTAGCGCAGTACACGCAAGGTAATACCATTATTAAGTTTACCAAGCTGTTTAATCATTTAAAAACGCAAGGTTACAACCCTATAGAGCTTAAAGCACAAGAGCTAAACGCCCTGCTTACCGGCGGCGCAACCCCTTTTGACGGCGACATTAATTTAAAAATGATCCCGCTAAATAACGTGCAAGACTCCGCCATTTATAAAGAAATTTTTAGGCGTATTCTTAACTTACACAAATTGGGTGCAAGCGATGTTAAACGCTTTATGCTACGTGTGTTTGAACGCCATATGTCTAACTCTAAAGTGGACTTTTACGAGGTATGGCGTCGCTCGTTTGATAAAGTAAATCGCGCTAAACGCGAATTAAAAGCGCTTGAATCAATGCAAGAGCCAATAACAGCGCTTGAATCAATGCTTGAAAACCAAACCGTGCTTAAAGGTAAGTTAGCGGCCTACGCGCCTAAAATTGATCAAGCATTAATAGACTTTGATACCTACCAAGAAGAGCAACTAAGCGAACTAGCCATTGCCCTTGAAGACATAGAGCACGAAAAACACGAGTTTGAGCAAAAGCAAAGCTTATACGTACAGCAATCGCGCGATATAGAACGCAGGCAAACCCAAATTGAGCAATGGTTTTTAGATTACAGCGCTCTTAAAAGCGAATTTGAACTGGTAAATAAAGCCACCCTTAAAACCAACCTTGGCCAACTTAAGCAAGACTACGAGTCACTTTCGCACTCTATTACCAGCGCACAAGGGCAAAGCCTGCACACGCTTGATTACCGCATTAGCGAAACGCAAAAACAAATTAAAAGCTTAAAACTGCAGCTTAAAAACCTTGAGTTTAATTTGTTTACCCGAATGCGCGAAGACCTATCGCTTAAAGAAGTAGAAGAAATATCGCGCATTTTAAACCCCGATATACTCTCGTTTGCCACCACCAGCAATGGCGATATAACCATTGATGATGAAGACGCCTTTGGGGAATTTTTATCGCTATTAAGCGAAAACGTTAAAGGCGGTGTACTAACCCTGCCAGGGGCAAGCATTAAGCTTAAAAAACTTTCCCCAGTGCAAATGCAAAGCGGCGAAAACAAAGCCCAGCTTAGCGCTCAGCTAGACGCGCTGGAACGCTCGTTAAAAGAGTTTAAACAACAGCGCGAAGTAGCCGCTAACGTGGCCGATAAACAAAAAGAAAAAGATGCACTTTACGATGAGCTAATGAGCGCAGAGAGCGCCCTAAAACGCTTAGAGCAATTTGAGGTAATGCAGCAATCGGTAGAAGCGCAATCCATGCTAAAAGAGCAGTTATTAGCAGAGCGCGAACAAGTTGACGACTACCTACAAGACATTCAAAAAAATAGTGGCTCAATTGCAGACAGGCGCTCGTTAATTAAATCTAAGCAAGAGCAAATTAATCGCCAAACCGAGCGCCTACGCCAAGTTAAAAGCGAGCGAATTGACCACACGCTTGATTTATACAGCGGTAAAGTAACCCCGTATATGATTGATATAACAGTCGACTTTGATAACTTAAGCGACTTAGTACATCACTTTAATAAAGACTGCCAAGAGCTGCGCAACTTTGACATAAACGTACGTAATACCTATTTGCATGTATATAACGCGGGTATTACTAAGTTCGATAACGAAAACGACGAATTTACTAAATACCAAAAGTTGATTAGCGCATTCCATAACCTTGATAACGAACGCGATGCCGTTGAGCGCCAAGGCCGAGTAGCCCTAACCGAAGTAGCCGCCACAATTAAAGGCTTGCGTGAAGACTTAGACCGACTTCGCCGCGAAATGAACAGCTTTAATAAAGGCATAAGCCAGCACCGTATTTCTAACCTTCAAGCGTTTAAAATTAACGTAATACCGCGCAAAATGCTGGTTGATAGTATTGATACCATTATCAGCACGTCGCATCAGTTTGAACAAGGCGACACCCTTGATTTATTAAGCCAAGAACCTTACAGCGAAAGCGCGGTAAACGAAGCAAAAGATCACCTAATAAAACTTGCCTCCGACAAAGCAGGCCTTACATTAACTGACTTATTTGATATTCGTTTTGAAGTGGTTAACCGCGCAGGTGAAACCGAGCACTTTGAAAAAATCGATTCAGCTGGCTCAAACGGGACCCGTATTACTATTAAGTTATTATGTGGCATGTTGTTTATTCGTTACTTATTAAGCGATCAGGAACAAAACCTTTACCGTATACCTATTTATATTGATGAAGCGGCCGACATTGATCCGCAAAACCAAAAAGCAATCATAGAAACGGCACTAAGCTTTGGCTTTGTGCCAATTTTTGCCTCGGTTAAGCCGCAGGTAAGCTGTGATTACATTGTACCTATTCGTTTAGTAAAAGATGGCGCCCAAAACTGGGTAGACGAAAAAGACTGGATTGAAGTTGAACACAATTAATTGGCCGTTAAGGCAAACCAACTAAACTAAAATATGGGATGTTAAACTAATACACATTTAAACGATGTGTGTTATTTTAAATTAACGCATTTTATTGGAGCAAAGGTAATGAAAAATATACTTATTGTTGCAGCGCTGACATTACTTACAGCCTGTACGCAAACCCCAGACTGGGATTACGACAAATCAGCCAACTTTAGTAATTTTAAAACATTTGCTTGGGTAGAAAACGCGAGCCTAACCAAAGACACCACAAACTACCAAATTAACGGCTTAATGGAAAAACGTGTACGTACTGCCGTTAATAAAGAACTTAGCCAAACATTAGGTATGAGCTTAGTAGACCCAGCCCAAGCTGACGTACTAGTTAACTACCATGCATCGGTAGATAAAGAGCTAGAAGTAGACAGCTTTAACGTAGGCTACGGCGCACGTTGGGGATACTGGGGTACGGGTTTTCAACGCGACATTAGCGCCCGCGAATACGAAGTGGGTACGTTAGTGATTGATATTATTGACCGCGAATCAAACCAACTTGTATGGCGCGGCGCAAAAGAAGGCCGTTTAAAGAAAAAACAATCGCCTGAGCAACGCGAAGCATCAATTAAAGAAACAGTCGCTAATATTTTAAGCAACTTTCCGCCGCAAAAGCAGCAGTAAGTTTAAAGTTAGTTTTTAAAAAGCTCACAAAATGTGAGCTTTTTTGTTAATAAAGGACTCATACCTTGGCATTTTTAAAATATTTTACAGTCACTCTGTTCGTCTTTTTTGCTTCGCTCCCCGCACATGCGGAAAATTTAAAATTAACACCGGGTTTATGGCAAGGCATTTACAAAAATAATTTTGAATACAATGTACTGGAAATAAAAGAAAACGGAGAACACCGTTTAATCATTGCAAGCATTGCCAATGCATTTTATAGAAATAAATCAATTGCTTTTAATAATAACGATATTAAATGCAGTCGCCTTAATTGCACTATTACACTCATTAGTCCTAACAAAGAACATCTGCAATTTACATTAATTTTAAGCCGTTTTTTAGATAATTCATTTGAGGTGTTAGAAATTTACTCTAATGCAGAAGATGATTTTGTCATGTCAAAAACATACCGATTGGAAAAACAAGTAGGGCAATCTACCGTCCATACGTTTATAGATAAATACCGCTCTAAAATAGATGAGTTAGCAACTATAGAAAAGTCTGGCTTATATGGCTTTTGGGTAGGATTATTAAATTTAGACGGCAATCAAAAACTCGTAAGTATTGAATTTCACCCAAATAAAGAGTCATATTTCACCTATTTTGCAAGTGGAACCAATGACATAATCAGCACCACTTTTATGCCACAAGATATTCAAGAAATAGACAACGTACTGGAAATCACGACCAGCAATCCACTCTTCGCAAATAAGCTAATTATTCATAAAGACAACCGAGAACTCAAAGGCTATATGTATTCAAACCACAAAGGTACAACTCTTCAAACTGGCTCGTTTAAATTGTATCGCTTTGAAAGGCCTGAGTAACCTGTAATCTAAGTATAACTCTATGACAATTTATACTTATACAATAACTCAAAAGGTATATGGCAATAGTCATTTGGGTGGTTGGTTAAACGGTCTTGATGCTCAGGATCGCTTGGTACGTAATTAGTTAGCGGCTCTACCTGTACAGCAATTTTATCGGCATCGCTGCGCTTTTTGATATAGTTGTTTGCTGCGTCTAAATGGGTTTGGTGTTTACTGTAAATGGCAGTGCGGTATTTAGGGCCTACGTCATCCCCTTGTTTATTAATGCTGTATGGGTCAATAATTTCAAAAAAGTAGTCAAACAGCTTATTTAGGCTAACGGCGTTTAGGTCAAAAATTACCTTTACGCATTCTGCGTAACCATCGTATTCGCCATCTGTAGTTTTACTTAAACCATTAGCGCGCCCTGCCTGTGTGCTAACAACACCTGGCAAATGCTTCATAAACTCTTGTACGCCCCATAGGCACCCACCAGCAAAGTAAATAGTATTGTGTTCTTTAATATCCATTATAAATGTTACCTAATGAGAAAAGTGTGAATGGTTATCAAATGCAGATATTAACAAATTAATGTACAATCGCGCACAAAATTACTGCTGTTACATTTGGCTATTTTATCATGCTCAAATATGAGCTTTGAAATTAATTGTAACCGCAGCTACAAATAAAAAAACGACGAGAAACACATGAACCGCACACCACACATTATATTGCCTGCACTATTATGCAGCGTTACTCCATTTGCTTATGCTAATACGTTATCTGATGAGTCTTCAATCGAGCAAATAACAGTGGAGGCTTCGCCTACTGCGAATAAACTGCCTGTAGGTACATTTGACTCGCCTATTTCTAATTTAGAATACGATCCGCGTGTAGATCTTCAATCGCGCAATATGGCTGAGGCGCAAGCTGATGTAACTATTCGTGGCGGTATTTTTGAAAACACCGGCTTTAGAATAGGCAGTGCTACCCTGCTTGACCCGCAATCTGGTCATTATTTTGCTGAAATTCCCATTGCACCGCAAATGCTAAGCGGCCCAGCAGTTCTAACCGGTGCCGATAACGCACTGTACGGTATGAACAGCTCTGTAGGTACGGTTTCGTTTGGTTGGAAACCGATTATTACTGGCGGTAGTGTATCGCTTGGTACTGGTACGAACGACTTTAATCTTCAAAGCATTCATGCTGCTAAAAACACACAACTTGATAGCTTAGCTGGCTATACCTTAGGTTTTGAAGGTGAATATTCTCACTCGCAAAGTGATGGCACTATTGATAATGGTGACCATGACTTTTCGCGCGCCTCAGCTCGCGTGCAATTGGCAAGTGAGAATAGCCAAACCGATTTATTTTATGGCTCGCAAGATAAGTTTTTTGGCTGGCCCAATTTATACACTCCCTTTGGCGTTAACGAAACTGAAGATTTAGAAACCCGCCTTTGGATGCTTAATCACAAACAAAACTACGCTAAAAACAGTAATTTTGAAGTATCGGCGTATTACCGCACCCATGACGATCACTATATTTACTCGCGCGAAAACCCAAGTGCATTTGAAGCGTTTCATAAAAGTGAAGTTAAATCGCTTGCTCTTTCGGGCCGCCATGCACAAAGCAATGCGTTTGCAATTAATTACTCAGCACAATTTATTGATGACTCGATTGAATCAACCACACTTGAAAACAATTTTACCTCACGAAAATATTATAAGCTGAGCGTATTGCCTCAATACACTATGGCGCTAAAAGCTAACCAACAGCTTATATTTCGTTTAGGGGCTGCGTATGACGATACAAACCGTGATGATGCTGAGGTATCTGCCATTGGTGATATAACCTTAAATACCCAAAATAATGACGGCACAGCGCAAAGTGTTTATTTATCGTACGCGCAGGCGAGCCAAGTTGCAGGCTATACAGCTATTGGCGGCAGCGATTCTGGCGGGTTATTTAGAAGTAACTACAACCTTGAGCGCGAAACTACTTCAAACTTAGAGCTAGGTTTATTACTTGAAGAGCAAAGTTGGCAGTTAAACTCGTCTATTTTTTATCGAAAAGATAATAACTTAACCGATTGGACCTTTAATTTTGACTCTACCTCGGCGCGCTTTGCAAACCCCGTTGATATTGATACTGCAGGGGTTGAATTTTTAGCGACTAAGCACTTTGATACAGCAAAACTTATTGCTAGCTACACCTATTTACATAAATCAGAGAACTACGGCGCAGCCGATATTGATGCCAGTTTTTACGCGTTAAACTTCCCCGATCACCGTTTAACACTTGGCGCTGTGTATAACCCAACTGATATTTTAGAATTTAGAATAGATAACGAATGGCGTACACAACACAAAAATGCACTTAGAAACGGCAATGACAACGCGTTATTTACCCAACTCACGCTTAAAATAACCCCGCCTCAGTTAAGCAATTTATTTATTACTTTAGCGGCTGACAACTTATGGGATGAGTCGTTTGAAGAAATACCTGGTACACCAGGGCGTGGTGAACAATATACATTAAGCGCAACGTATAGTTGGTAAAATTAAAGCGGCGTTTACAAACTCAATTTATACTTTGATTTGTAGACGCTGTGTTTATTGATACAAAAGCATAGTTTTTATGCAAAAAATATTGCACAAAGAGAAGCGAATGAGGAGTAAATGGGAAAACACAAACCAACTACTGCTTAAAGTTAATCTCTTCCTCTAAAAGCGCAGCGCCTCTTGCCCTCTTTGTGAGTTACTCACTTTATGGCCTTAAGCCAGTAAAAGCAGCGCGTTTTTATATAAAGCAAAGCTAAAAAGTTGCACAAAGAGAAGCGAATGAGTCGTAAATGAGAAAACACAAACCAACTATTGCTTAAAGTTAATCTCTTCCTCTAAAAGCGCAGCGCCTCTTCCCCTCTTTGTGAGTTATTCACTTTATGGCCTTAAGCCAGCAAAAGCAGCGCGTTTTTATATAAAGCAAAGCTAAAAAGTTGCACAAAGAGAAGCGAATAAGCAGTAAATGAGAAAACAAAAGCCAACTACTGCTTAAAGTTAATCTCTTCCTCTAAAAGCACCGCGCCTCTTCCCCTCTTTGTGAGTTATTCACTTTATGGCCTTAAGCCAGCAAAAGCAGCACGTTTTTATATAAAGCAAAGCTAAAAAGTTGCACAAAGAGAAGCGAATGAGGAGTAAATGAGAAAACACAAACCAACTATTGCTTAAAGTTAACCTCTTCCTCTAAAAGCGCAGCGCCTCTTGCCCTCTTTGTGAATAAATCACTTTTACAGGCTTCGCTTGTCACGTAAGCAAGCTTTACGTCTACAAAACAACCATATATCTACACATTTGCGGTAGACGCAGAGCTTGCTCGCGTGAACAGCGCAGCTTTTAATTACTTAAAAAAATTACGCAGTAATAGATAAATGTAAATATATGTGTATTAACACCGTAAGCTAGGTTAACTGCTCAAGTTCGGTAATAAGCGCTAGAGCCTCTGCATTAGTTGACCCACATACATCGCGCGTGGCGCTAAAATCGCTACATACTTTAGGGCGGCTTTCATCGCCAAATAGTTTACATAAATTGTTCTCATCAAGCTGAATACAACGCTCTCCGGCTTTTTTACCGTTTGGCATACCGGGGATTGGCGAGCTAATACTTGGGGCAATGCAACATGCGCCGCAGCCTAAGCGACATGCCATAGGCTCTGTTTTCATAAATACCTCTGTTAGTTAAAGCCAGGCCTTTGTATTTAAATTTACACCCTGCCTAGCCCATTATTTATCTGTAATACACATATGTAATGCTTTGTTACATCTTAAAACGCCTTGTAAACACTTTATTGCGTATTATTGCCTTGTCACCAAATATATGAAGGAATGCCTTGTGGCTACTAAAAAACAAATTTTATTACCAGTCGCGGTTTTAGCAGCCGGGATTGCACTCGCTTTTGGCCTTTCAGCCATGAAAACGCCACCAGAAGAAAAACCAGAGCAAGACACTCGCCCACTTGTCGCTGCGCAAAACGTAAACATTGATGCAATAACGCTCGATGTTAAATCGTACGGCGTAGTAAAACCTAAAGACCGTACAGAACTGGTTGCACAAGTAAGCGGGCAAGTTATTTCAGTAGCCGAACAATTTGTTGAAGGCGCGTTTGTTAAGCAAGGCGATATTTTAGCACGAATTGATCCAAATGATTACGAGGCCGATTTAATTGAGGCCGAAGCAGGCCTTGCCCAAGCAAGTTCAGCGCTTGAAATAGAACGCGCGCAAGCTCACGTAGCTAAAGCCGAATGGGAACGTATTAAATCAGACTCAAGCGATGCAATTGCATCGGAGCTTTATTTACGTAAACCACAACTTGCAGAAAAAATGGCAAACTTTCGCTCTGCCCAAGCCCGTGTAAAACGCACTAAACGTAATTTAGAACGCACGTACATCAAAGCCCCTTACGACGCTATAATAAACCAACGCACCATTAGCTTAGGCTCAGTGGTTAGTGCGGGTAGCAAGTTTGGCGAGCTAAGCGCTACCTCAGTTGCAGAGGTACGTTTACCGGTTGCAGATAAAGAGCTGCAATACTTAGATAACGGCGGTATTGGCGCATTGGTTACGCTTAACGCTGAATTTGCCGGCAAGCAAACAACCTGGCAAGCCAAGGTTGTACGAAGTGAAGGTGTGGTAGATCAAACCAGCCGTATGAGCTATTTAGTTGCTCAGTTACCAACTCCGTACGCTGATAACACCAAACCACTGCGTTTTGGCTCTTATATAAATGCCACCATAAAAGGCCGCGCGCTTGATAACGCGATTATAGTGCCACACCATTTAGTTAAAAATAACAAAATTGCTATTTTAAACGACGATCACACCCTGAGTTTTAAAACGCTTAATATTGTACGTGAACAAAACGGTATGGTGATTGCAAACCAAGGCTTAAACAGTGGCGAGCAACTTATTACCTCTGCCCTTGAATACCCAACAGAAGGCATGGCGGTTAAGCTGGAAGGCACTGAGCCTAAAAGCGATGTGACTCAATTAGCACTTAAAGAGGATACACCATGAGTACCTCAGAAAAAGGCTTAATTGCATGGTTTGCACGTAACCCAGTGGCGGCAAACCTCATCATGATTTTTATACTTATTGGCGGGCTTTTAACAGCGCTGACAATTCGTAAACAAGCATTCCCGCAGTTTGAAAGTAACTGGGTGAGTATTCAAGCGGTATACCCAGGCGCAGCCCCGCAAGAGGTTGAAGAAGGCATAACCATAAAAATTGAAGAAAACCTTGAGGGTACCGAGGGTATAAAACGTTTAATCACTTACTCTAACCGAGGTTATGCGCAAGCGTGGGTAGAAATAGAAGAAAAATACGACCTACAAGAAGCCCTAGACGAAATAAAAGCGCAAGTTGATTCTATCAATACCTTTCCGGCAGGAATGGAGCGCCCCGTTATTCAACGAGAAAAATTTCAGCAAGAGGTGATGATCCTCGCGCTTTATGGCGACATGAGTTACTACCAGCTTAAAGAGCTAGGTAACGACATAAAAGATGAACTACTCGCCTTACCTGGCGTTAATTTAGTCGATTTTTACAGTGGCCTAGATTACGAAATAGGCATAGAGATAAGCCCTGATAAACTACGTGAATATGGCCTAACTTTTAGAGATGTTTCAAGTGCGGTGCAAAATTTTTCTACCAATATGTCGGCAGGGCAAATTCGCTCTGACACTGGCTATATTTCAATGCGTGTTGAAAAACAAGCCTACCGTGGTGGTGAATTTGCAAAGCTTCCGCTTATAACGCTTGCCGATGGCGCACAGATTAACTTAGGCGATGTAGCAACGATTAATGATGGCTTTGAAGAAGGCTTACTTTACTCTAAATATAACGGTAAAAACTCACTCACGTTTGAAGTAGATGCCTCAAAAGATCAAGACATTACCGATGTAGCTAAAATTCTTAAAGGCTACATGGCAGAAAAACAATCGAAACTTCCACAAGGCGTAAAGCTCTCGCCTATTGTTGATTTAACTTACTACCTTGAAGGTCGACTCGATATGATGATCGACAACATGGTATGGGGCGGTATTTTAGTAATGATAGTGCTGGCACTGTTTTTACCGCTGCGTTTAGCTTTTTGGGTAATGATGGGCTTACCGGTGTCTTTTTTAGGTGCCTTTTTGTTTATGCCAATTGGCTTTTTAGACATCACCATAAACATGGTGTCGTTATTTGCCTTTATTATTGTACTTGGCATTGTGGTCGACGATGCCATAGTCGTGGGTGAGTCTGCCAGTGCCGAAATAGAAAAACACGGCCACAGCCTTGATAATGTTATTCGCGGAGTTAAGCGCGTTGCAATGCCTGCCACTTTTGGTGTTTTAACCACTATCGCGGCGTTTTTACCGCAAGCTATGGCATCGGGCCCAGGCGCTGCGTTTTCTAAAGCCATTGGTGTGGTTATTATATTGTGTTTGATTTTCTCGCTGATTGAATCAAAGCTAATATTACCTGCGCATATTGCAGCCATGAACCCACGTAAACCTAACCCTAAAAACCCATTACATAAACTGCGTAATGTGGTTGATAGTGGCTTAAAACACTTTGTACAAAACTATTACACGCCTTTTATAGGTCATTGTATACATTATCGTTATACCGTAATTATTGGCTTTTTATGTATATTAATAGTCAGTGCAGGTATGTTTGCAGGCGGCTTAGTTAAGTTTGTGCCTAACCCTAAAATACCGCATGATTTTCCGCGTATTACGCTTGAAATGAACCTGGCCTCTTCGGAGCAAGCCACCCTTGAAACTGCCCGTAAAATAGAAGATGTATTACTCAAAGTAGATAAAGAGCTTGAAGAGCAATACGGCCAAAGCATGATCCGCGATTTATCGGTAAGCCTACGTGGGCGTACTCAAGCAAACATTATGGCTATTTTAGTAGAGCCACACTTGCGCCCTATCGACACCTTTGCATTAAGCACCCTGTGGCGCGAACAAATGCCCCCGCTTCCAGGTGTTAAAACGCTTAATATTCAAGATAATATTTTTAGCGGCGGACGTGATGACGGCGACGTAAGCTTTAGGCTACAAGGCAAAGATGCCGATGAGCTAAAAGAAGTAGCTGGTAAATTAAAAGCTAAACTACAAAGCATGGAAGGTGTAGGCGATGTAAACGACTCACTGCAAAGTGCCACCGACGAAGTACAGCTTGATTTAAAACCACTGGCCTACAGCATGGGACTTACACTTGCCGACGTTGCATCGCAAGTAAGCTTTAGTTACTACGGGTTAGAAGCACAGCGTATTTTACGCGAAGGCGAAGAAATTAAAGTAATGATTCGCTACCCAGAAAGCGAGCGTAACTCAATTAGCAACATTCAAAATGCGCGTATTATTACCCCAACCGGCGCAGAAGTACCGTTAAGCGAAGTAGCCGAAGTTAGGCTAGTAGATGGTGTAAACCGTATTCGCCGCGAAAACTCAAACCGTACTGTTAATGTATGGGCAGCAGTAAATACTGACCAAGTTGAGCCGTTTGCTATTGCACAAGAAATTCGCGATACCTATTTACCTTCATTGCTTAAAAGCTACCCAGGCGTTAAAAGTAATGTGGCTGGACGCGTACAAGAAGAAATGGACAGCGCCGATGAGCAGTTACGCGACTTTGCTATATCTCTGATGATTATATTTGCCTTATTGGCCATTCCGCTTCGCTCTTACTCGCAGCCGCTTATTATTATGTCGGTTATTCCATTTGGTGTAGTAGGTGCAATGTTTGGTCACGTAATATTAGGTATGACTATGAGCGGGCTGTCTATGTTTGGCATCATTGCTGTAGCGGGCATAGTCGTAAACGACTCCCTCGTAATGGTTGATTTTGTAAATAAAGCACGCGCAGAAGGCATGGCCGTAAAACAAGCCGTTATGCAAGCCGGTGCAAAGCGCTTTAGAGCTATATTGCTTACCTCAATCACTACATTTATTGGGGTAATGCCAATTATTATGGAAACCAGCTTACAGGCTAAAATAGTTATTCCTATGGCGGTATCGCTGGCCTTTGGTGTGCTATTTGCCACGGTAATTACTTTAATACTTATACCTTGCCAATACGTAGCACTAGAAGACGCTAAGCGCCTTACCCGTAAGCTACTTGGTAAATCGCAACCTATAAGTATTCAACCGACACCCACTGCCAAATAATTAAAGTTTCTCTCCCAACCATTAAAGCTCGGCCTAATACGCCGAGCTTTTTATTGCCTAAATATTGCGCTGCATTATTAATACTTTTTATAAAGTGTTTCAAATAAATTATGGGTAATTATTTTAATTATATCAGCGTATTATGCGCCCTCAATTTAAAGCATCGCTAACGCATTATAATTTTATTGCTTAGATTAAGCTTACACCGCAATGGTTTTGAGCCGCTTGTCAGTTAAGTGCACTCCACTTAGTTCTAATAACGTGTGCGTGTTGACCTTTGGCGTTTGAATTTGCAGCAGTATGTTTGGTTTTTAGGCAAGGCAGAGCCTATGAAGTGTGGTTACTCCCCATAAATGGGCGATAACGTAGCATAAATGCCAAACATACGCTGCCCTTTGGGTTCTGCCTAGGGGCGATAAACTCTTTGTTGCCTACATGGATGTAGGTAAGGGGCGTGAGCAGGACGCGGAAGCTTTGCTCGGTTTTTACTTATTCTTACAGGGATGTAAGTCATTAGAATAACGCAGGAGCAGTTATCGAGCCCACTAGGTTACAAACCTCGCGCCGCGATTTAATCGCCCCTAGATTGAACAAATTTCAATCCGCTAAGGTCAACACGCCCTAACTAAAAAAGGGGTTAGCAATACGCTAACCCCTTTTTAATATACACTTTTAAATGCAGAAATTATTCACCGTCTACAATGATGCGAAGCATACGACGAAGTGGCTCTGCAGCGCCCCATAACAGCTGATCGCCCACGGTAAATGCGCTAATGTATTTTGGACCCATGGCTAATTTACGAATACGACCAACAGGAATACTTAACGTACCTGTTACTTTAACTGGGGTTAAGTCAGTTGCACTAATTTCGCGCTCATTAGGGATAACTTTAACCCACTCGTTGTGCGAAGCTAAAATTTCTTCAATTTTTTCTACGCTAATGTCTTCACGTAATTTAATGGTCATCGCTTGGCTATGACAACGCATTGCACCAATACGTACACATAAACCATCAATTGGCACAGGCTGTTTAGAAGAGCCTAAAATTTTGTTCGCTTCAACCTGAGCTTTCCACTCTTCTTTAGACTGGCCACTTGGCATTGGTACGTCAATCCAAGGAATTAAGCTACCGGCTAGCGGCACGCCAAATTGGTCTTGTGGTAAATCGCTTGAAGCCATTTTTTCGCTCACTATTTTATCAATTTCTAAAATAGCTGAACTTGGGTTATCTAGTTGCTCGGCAACGCTTGAATGAATAGCGCCCATTTGTGCTATAAGCTCTTTCATATTACGAGCGCCGGCACCAGAGGCCGCTTGGTAAGTCATTGGGCTTACCCACTCAATTAGGTCTTGCTCAAACAAACCACCTAAAGCAAGTAGCATTAACGAAACGGTACAGTTACCACCTACAAAAGTTTTTACGCCTTGCTCTAAACCTTGTTCAATGACATCTTTATTTACAGGGTCAAGTACAATAATGCTGTCATCAACCATACGAAGTGCAGAAGCTGCATCAATCCAGTAACCATCCCAACCCGATTCACGTAATTTAGGGTAAACCGCTTTGGTATAATCACCACCTTGACAGGTAACAATAATATCCATTTTAGCAAGTTCATTTACATCACTTGCATCTAATAACGGTTTTGCGTCGCCAGCAATATCAGGGCCGAGTTGCCCAGCTTGTGAGGTGGTGAAAAAGGTGGTGTCGATATGTGCAAAATCACTTTGCTGTTGCATACGTTCTAATAACACAGAGCCAACCATGCCACGCCAACCGACCAATCCTACTTTTTTCATTGTTTTTTCCACTGTTTGATTCATAAAAGATGCCTTAATACATTAAAAATTAAAATTCATTGCGTGAGAATTAATTTTTATTAAAACCAATCATATTAAGTTATTAATCATTTATAGCGGCAAATTAATAGCGAGATAACAAGCCATAAATTTTTATATGTAGCTGTTCTGCATCAAAAATTTATAACGCCGTTCGCGCTTTATTGAGCACACTAGAATGACTAGTTATTTAAGTTGATTAGTGTAAAGCTAACCTAACACCCCAAGCGCCCTAAAACTAGTGAATAAAGCGAAACTTAAATATTTTTCATAGTCATAAAAAAGCCCTGTATTAAATACAGGGCTAATCGGTAGTTAGGTTTTATTATATCCCCCTTCCTTGGGAAGAAAATTAAAACTCGTAGCTGTAACTTAAATCAAACGTTACACCTTGCTCTTTTGAGCGCACTATAATGTCTGATTGTGTTACCTCTTGATCTTCATCGAGTAAGTTTTTAACTTTAAACTTAATCTTAGAATTAAAATCAGGGTAATAAGTATAAACTAAATCAAGTGAGTGAAATGGTTGCTCATACGCGTCATCTCTATTAGCAACACCCGCTGCTAAAATTCGCTCACCAAATACGTTATAAACTAATGAACTGCTGTGCATGCCATCTAACGAATCGTAGTTTAATTGTAAATTAACTACGTATTCAGAGTGGCCAGTCATACGTTTTTTAGGATTAGTTAATGTACCCGCCAGTGCTGGGTCAATAGACGCTTCAGAATCACTTAATGTGATATTACCGCTAGTAAATAGGCCTTCACTTACAAATGTTAAGTCTTGTAGCCATTCAGCTTCAATACCATAAACTTCTGCTGTTTCACCATTTATAAACGATGCTGAGTAATCTTCATCACCAATGTTTAAAACTGTTTCAATTGGCGCTGTAATATCTTTATAAAACGCCGCTACGCTAAATGAATTACCAGCTTGTCCATAATATTCATAACGTAAGTCGTAGTTTTTAATTGGGCTACTTTTAATCCCCGTACGACCAAAGGTTCTAATGTCGGTCAAAGGGTCGTAATACGTAACAGGCACTACTTCACGAAAATCAGGGCGTACTACTGTTTCACCATAACCTAAGCGCACTTGGTAATCATCGCCACCTACATAGGTAACAGACAGTGCCGGGTACCAATCATCGGTAATAACAGAGCCTGCTTGAATTTTATCTGGATCGTAAAAGGTATTTAAATCGTCTTCATCAAAAATAAGGCTCGATGTACCGATAGAAGATTGTTTAAATTCTTCATAACGAATACCACCGCTTATTCTTATCCATTGATCATAAAACACATCGAAAGACGCATAACCTGCATCCACCTTTTGCGCAGCAATGTAATCATCGGCATCAGGGGCTGTTGGCTCATTAAAGTCAACTAACACAGCGTTATTATCAATAAAGTCGTCAGTTAAAAAACCACTATTATTAAGCGCATCAGTGCTACCGTCGTTTATTGAAATACCTGAGCCGCCACTGTTGTTTATAGCAAAGCTTGAGGTATTAAATATTCGGGCTCTGTCAGAAAAATCGTAACCAACTTTAAACTCAACTTCCATAGACTCAAAGCTAAGCGGCAGCGTTAAGTTACCACCGTACGATTTAACACGCTCTTCCATATTGGTGTATGACATAATTACACGGTTATCATCCCCTGTAATAGTTGAGCCGGCATAGCTGCCATCACTATTATAGGTGTCACGAAACTCAAAATCGGCACTGGTAGGTATATCTGTCGTTGCTTTAGCTTCGGTGTACTGCCAATCGGCACCAATACCAAAATAATCTAAAAAGGTATGTTGGCCCATAACTTGAGTAATGTTTAATTGGCGTTCTTCGTAATTAAACTCATGATTACGGTTTGCAATCCCATCACCCGCAATACTAAACGTAGAACTACCCGCAGGGCTTTGCGAAATAGCAATTTCAGACTCATCTTCATTATCAATAATGTAAAGCTGTTGAGCAGAAATACTGTGCGTACCTAAACGGTATGACAAGCTTAATGAACCGTTATAACTTTCGGTTTCAGTGGTCACTTGCGAATTTTTGACTGTGTTGTAACACGAGTTACTCACATCTTCACTGGTCGCTAACGACGTTGTACAATCAACATTGCCTTCTTCGTTTTCTAAATCTTGGGTGATAACTGAGCTAAAACGTTCTTCAAAATCCCATTCGTTTTTGTAAGCACCTGCCAGTAAAAACCCAACCTTGCCGCCAAAATAGCTCTCTTCAAAACTATCACCATAGTGGGCTTTAATATTATAACGCGGGTCTAACGACTCTTCTTTTAACTCATAATCGCGAGGAAGCGACTTTAAAAGTGCGTTATTAACAGCAGTTGCTTGCTCTGCACGCGTTAAATCGCCATCTTCAAAGCCTTCACTACTAACAATATTGCCAATACTAAAATCACCACGGTATGTTGAAATAGCTTGTGATAACTCACTTGGAATGCCATTTTCGTTACGATTGTAGGTAAAGCCATCACTTGATGCCGTATCGTAACCTGCCCCCACTTCAATGCCTGCTGTAAATTCACTCGGTGCGGTTTTAGTTCTAATATCTATATTACCGCCACCAAACGCTGCTGGCATGTCTGGAGAGTAAGCTTTTTGAACAGCCATACTTTCAATTATACTTGCAGGGAAAATATCCAGCGGAATAACGTTACGGGTTAAATCTGGGCTTGGGATGTAAGCGCCATTTAAACGCGCACTAGAGTAACGCTCACCAAGGCCCCTAACGTAAATAAACTTACCATCAACAAGCGTTAAGCCTGTTACTCGACGAAGCGCAGATGCTGCATCGCTGTCGCCCGTGCGTGATAATTGTTCAGAGCCTAAAATATCGGCAACAAAGGCTTGGTTTTTACGTTCTTCTACAACTGCCGCAGCGCTCCCTTGTAAACGCGTACCTACAGCAACAACTTCTTCTATTTCTTGTTCGTTTGTTAACTGTTCATCGGCTTGTGCAGCAATTAAGCTAGTCGAATGAGCGACTAAACCTAAACCAATTGCCCAGGTAATTTGATTGAGTCTATGCTTTTTAGACATGAGATAATCCTAATCAGGTTATACAAAAGAGGCGCCTGACGCTTAAATAACAAGCCACAAGGCGCCTTTAATCAGAGGTTATAATGGTGTGCTATTTAGTCAGCATTTGCTGCTGTAACAGCCGCTTCAACCCATTTATACCAGCTAGAGTCTGTATCCTGATCCGATACCGCACCAATGTAGTTTACGCTTTCAAAAAATGAATCGCTTGTGCTTAAATCTGTTGCAGTAACCGTTACTTCTGCAGCTGCTGTGTTCGTTGCAAAACCGTTATCTGCAAGTACTGCAACATCATCAGTTAAGATTTGGTTAGCACCGTCATTTTCAAACCACGCTGTTTTTGTTTGACCTTCTAATGGGCCGCTTGCAAACGTATCTGTATCAGTAAAGTTTGCAGAACACGCCATTACAGAGCTTGTGAATGAGATTTTATCTGCTTGTGCTTCACCGTCGCCTGAGAACTCAATACATTCCGTGTTAGTTGCGTTTTGCTTAACGATAACAGTGTTGTAAATGCTTGAATTAAATTGGTCATCAAACTTGTAAGCTTGTGAAGGGTCGTCATCACGTACCGAGTTACCATCTGTAGTTACAACCGTTACATTGGCAACCGTTGGGTTAGATGGAGACACTTGCTCGGTAGAAGAACCTTTAACACCATCAGACTCAAAGCCATTGTTACCCATGTTAACAACAGTGCCGTCATTTAGTGTCACAGTACCGTGTTGAATAAATAAGTACTGAGCTTTACCTTGCCAACCTGCGTCAAAGTCAAACGAATCATCTTGAGTATCTGTTACCGCTACGTGTTTAAGCGTTGTAGCACCACCAAAAATTTCAATACCGTCATCAAAACCTTGGTGAATGTGTAGGTAATCAAACTCAGAACCAGAGCCAACTGCATTTAGTGTTAGTGAATTCAAATCATCGCCTTCACCACCAACGCGAGGGCCTGAACCTGCGTACCAAATTTTAGCCCATTTAATATTACCGCTAGAGTCTGCATTATCGTTACCACCAAAGTAGCTTGTAATACCTTCAGAGGCTACGTTACACGTACCACCGTCACGCTCTGCATCAGTACATTGGTCAGTAATGCCGTTACCATTAATGATGATACCGCCCCAATCTGCGTAGCGAGCGCCTTCGCCTGCTGTATCAAAACGGTCAAACGCGTTTGCAGAAGTAAATACAACCGGCTTTTCTTCAGTACCTACCGCTTGAATTTTTGCACCACGTGCAATACGTACAATTGCTTCACCTGAGCCAAATGCTAAAACGGCACCTGGTTCAACGGTCATTGTTGGACCATTTGCTGGTACTTCAAAGCCATCTACAGTGCTGCCATCTTCGCCAATTTGTAATGCATCTTCAAAAACGTGAACACCGCCATCAGGTAGCTCAGCGAAAGTAATGTTACTTGTGATAGAAATTGTTTTGCTTGCAAACGAGTCGTTGTATAAACAATCAATGCCACTTACTACGCCTGTTACCGTACCTGCATCTGATTCGTAGCTTGCACAAACAGCTTCTTCTTCAGTTGTTGAACCAGTTGTATTGTTTGAATTATTAACACTGTTATCTGTTGACGAGCTGTTATCGTTTACAGTAGGTGTAATTTCGATATCGCCGCCACAGCCAGCTAGTGTCATTGCAGTTGCTACTAGGCTGACCTTAAATAAATCAGATAATTTCATTGTTCACTCCGTTAAAGTATTTAATTATTTTGTTAGTGCATTAAGTAAAAACTTAAGTCACTTTAAGGCACGATACTCATGCATTAAGGTGACCTGAGTTATCGGATGCAAATAAGATACTGTAGAGATATGACAAACCAGTTACAGTTTAGTAACCATAAGATGACAATGGTAATTAATTTAAATTCAACAACTTAATTATTTTAACAACGAAAAAAACCGCCCTAAGGCGGTTTTGGTGTTGCGATTATGAAATAGGTAAACGCTTCTTTATTTGTAAAATAGCGTTAGGGTATAAAGTTAAAGTAACGCGGCTTTAAGTGTTTGCGCATGCACTTTTTCACGCTTAACATAGTTAATCCACTGCTTTGCTAAACGTTGTGATTTATCATGCTTTTGGGCTTGTTCAAACGCTAAAATAGACGCATCAAAATTTTGCATATTGTACTGTGCCATACCTAGCGCAACGTAAGCGTTTGATTCAAAATCAAGGCCGCCTTTATCAAGCGCCTTACGCGCAGCATCAGCCGCTTCTTCGTATTGCTCAGTGTTAACAAACACTTCTGCTAGGCGTTGATCGTACTTACCATGCTCTGATAGGTCAGCCGCTTTTGCAAAGTAGCTAATCGATTTTTCATCTTCTTTAGCTTGGATCATGGCCTCTGCAATAAAGGCATAGTTTTTCGCTGATTTTTCTACAATGCCTTTTTCTATCGCATCACTCATTGTTTTAGCTGCTTTGTATGCCAGGCCGTTATAAAGGTAAGTTTGCGATAACTGTCGTAAATCAGACTTGGTTTTTAAAAAGCCTTGTTGATACGCCGCTTCGATTACTGCTAGTTGCTCTTTTTCTTTGCCGGTTTCTCCGTACATACCAGCTAGCTGAACCCAATACTCTGGTTTATTGTAAAGTTTAACCATGCGCTCAAGCACTGCCACTACTTTATCTGTTTGATTAAGTGAGTAATACATAGCGCGCTGTAGTACCAGCCAGTTTTCTTTAGGGGTTTTACCTTCGCTGTCGCTAAGAGCAATAACTTGATTAATGTACTCAAGCCCCTTTGGGTATTCTTTTAACTGGTAGTAAGTTTGCGCTCTCAGTAAGTAATACCCTTCTGTAATAGGTTTGGTATTTATTTCATCCCACTTATCTAAAAACGCGATAACTTTTTTATACTCGCCGTTTGCCATTGCAAGCTGCGCTAAGCTAAACGTGGTACTTAAACGTAATGACTCAGGAATAGCCTCTTCGGCTACCACTTTTTCAAACGAGGCAATGGCTTTTGGCAAATCATTTTCGTTGTAATAAATAAAGCCATAAAAGTTATGCATCATCGCAATTTCATACGAGTTCATACTTGAAGCTCGCTCTTGAATGCTATCAAGTGCTTCAAGCCCGCCTTTTACATCGCCATCATCAGCGAGCTTTTGCGCACGAGCAAGCTGGCTATAAACCTTTTCGCGCAGTGCGGGTACACGCTTTGTTTTTTGCTCTTGCTCTGCATGGGCAGTTGCTACGTTTAGCCCCGGCACAAGGCTTAGCGTACTTGGCACAACAATACTTGCACTGATCGCGGCAGTGCAAAATAATGCCAGTTTTAAATTTTTAGCTGTAGGTAGTAATTTCATAATCGCCTCGCTATTTCATCCAATTAAGATAAGTTAACCATTAATTTGGAAAGATATTTTGTTTTGAACACCCGCTACTTCAACGGCTTCACCATTTACTACGCGCGGTTTATATTTAAATTTAAGTGCGGCATCCATCGCTGCTCTATCAAACAGTGACTCAGGAACCGCTTTTACTACTTGCGGGTCACGTACAGTACCTTGCTTAGTTACTGTAAATTCAACAATTACATAGCCTTCAATACCACGCGACAAAGCACGACGCGGATACACTGGAGCTACTTTTACAATGGGTAGGTATTCACCATCACTTGTTTCAAGCGCTAAGCCACCCGCTAGGTCAACGTCGCTGCCTACATCCGCACCAAAATCAAAATTATTGCTGGCCGCGTTTGCATCATTATTTTGCATTTGCGGCGACTCCATAGGAGGTGGTGGCTCTTTTGGTGTAGGTGGCTTTTGCGGTTTACGCTCTTTCTTTTGTACCGTTTCTTCTTTTTTCAAACGTACAAAGTCTAAAACGTTTCCTTTTACTGGCTCCGACATGGCACCTTCACCACCGGTGATCAGAGCCTGCATGCCTAAAAACAGCATAAAGGTCACTACACCTGCTACTATTAATGCTACTAAATATCGCAACATGGCTAACCCTTAAGACGCATCTTGTGCAGCAATCGAAACATCAAACGCACCTGCAGCACGCGACGCATCCATTACTTTGATTAACATATCAGTGGTGGCTTTTTTATCAGCTTGAATAACCACGCTCCCTTGTGGGTTTTCTGCTTTTAAGCGTTCGATATTGGCTTGCACTGCACGTACATCGATTTGACGTTTATTAATCCAAATCTCGCCTGTATCAGAAATAGCCACTAAAATATTAGCGCGTTCTTTTTTAACCGCTGTTGCGGCTTCTGGGCGGTTTACATCAATACCAGCTTCTTTAACAAACGAGGCGGTAACGATGAAGAAAATAAGCATGATAAATACAACGTCTAACATTGGGGTCATGTTAATTTCTTCAGCTTCGTCTTCTTGTAATAGGTTTCCTAACGGGGCTCTCATTTTTATTCTCCTAGGATGAGCGACTCTATAAGCCGCTTATCAAAATGTTACTTAATGGTCTAAAACCATGCTGTCTTCAAGTAGTTCAACTTCGCGCTTGGCTCTGCGCTGTAAAAACGTAGAGGCAAATACACCCGAAAGTGCGCCAACCATACCTGCCATGGTTGGAATAGTTGCTTTAGAAACACCTGATGCCATAGAGCGCGCACTACCCGTACCGGTAATTGCCATTACATCAAATACTTCAATCATTCCCGTTACTGTGCCTAACAGGCCAAGTAGCGGACACAATGCAACCATTACATTTATCAGTGCTAAGTTGGTGTCTAAACGCATTGAAGCACGTGAAATCATCCCCTGGCGTATTTGCTCAGCATTCCAGCTATTGCGCTCTGCACGGTTTTTCCACTGCGCTTTTACGTTTTGTTTGTAACTACGAAAACCTTTGAAAAAATAAATAAATCGCTCGAGTATCAATAACCACATCGCGAAGATTAACACCCCGATGACCAAGAGGACTTGGCCACCAGTGTCGAGAAAATCACGGATAGCATTGATTGAGTCAATCAATAGCACCATGGTTTATGCTCCCTTCTCGCTTCGCTGTGCGATAATACCTGCGCTTTGCTCTTGAATAGTAAGCAGAATGTTTTTAGCGCGTGTATTAAGTAGGGTGTATAAAAATACCGTAGGAATTGCCACAACTAAGCCAAGCACCGTTGTTACCAATGCTTGCGAAATACCACCAGCCATTAGTTTAGGGTCACCTGTACCAAATAATGTGATTGCTTGGAAGGTGTTGATCATACCGGTTACTGTACCTAGTAAACCTAGCAGCGGCGCCACCACCGAGATGATTTTAATAAGCGTTAAATTACGCGTTACTTTTGGCATTTCACGTAAAATAGCTTCGCTTAATTTAAGCTCTAACGTGTCGTGGGCAACATCAGGGAACTGATCTTTAACTTTCATCACGCGGCCAAGAGGGTTGTCATCGCGTGCTACATCATCTTTAAGTTGACGACGAATTTTACCGCCCATAATCAGTAATGAGAAAAAACGTTCAAGTGAGATAAGTAAAGCAATAACACCTACACCTAAAATAACGTAACCGACTGTACCACCTTGGTGTACACGCTCTTCGGTATCTGGAGCTTGCACTAATAAACCTAAAATTGAGCCACCCGTTGGGTCAAGTGCAAACTGCACAATACCATTTTTTGCATTTTGTAACTCTTCTGCAGTTGCAGTAAAACGTGCTACAGGCTGGCGATTTAACTCGCTTAAGGTATTTGTTACTGGGTTAAATTCTAGGTATTTACCGTTAGAGATTAAGTTAAAAGCACCTACACGTACCACTTCTTGTTGTGCTTTTTCACCACCTTGTACAATTACATCGGTAGTAAAGCGGCTTACTTTACCTTGCTCTGTCATTTCGCGTTGTAGCTCAAACCATACTTTTTCAATATCTTCGATAGAGGCAAGCTTTGAAGTAGAGCCCATTTTTTGTGCTAGCTCATCCATAAATGTGCTACGACCCGCAATTTCAGCTGATACCACAGAGGTAGCGAACTTATTGCTAGAATCACCAGCAACTTGCTGAAGCACACCAAATAGCTCTTTTAAAGAACCCATTCGTTTAGACAGTGTATCTGTTAAGTTAGCAAGTTTAATTTCGTTTTCTTCAAACTGTGTTTCTAAGCGCTCAGACTCAGCAAGCATTTGATTACGTTTTGCTTGTGTGTTGTTAAGCATTTGCACTTGTTCGTTTTGGCGCGCCATAAATTCTTGTTCGCGTTGCTTGTTTTGCGCGCTTTGAGCCGATTTGCCTTCTTCAAGTGTTTTTAATAGTGAGTCTAAGTCCATAGGCTCAGCTGCCACACTTGCGCCTGCAAAGCTTAGGCTTGCAGCAAAAAGGGCCATTTTTGTCATTTGAGTAAACAGTTTCATCTTCAACCTCTTATTCTGCTGCGTGTAATGGCAGAGTTAACATATCTGGGGCAAGTTGCTTACGTGCGATACGTAAACCTTTGTTGATTTGGCTAATTGTTGAGTCTGGTAAAGTAACAAACGATTTTGTTTCTTCATCCCAGCTACCAGCTTGCTTACCATCACGTGTTAAATAAATAAGCTCTAAGCGGCCAATGCGTAAAAAGTCTACTTCACGCTCTTTACCGTCTACCGTTAACAGTGAGGTGTAGGCTTCAATAGTGCGTCCGTAATCAACTTCTACTTGATATGCTTCTAATACGCGGCGGAATTTTTCGCTTGAATTAATATCTGCACGGTCCATCATGGCGTTTAAAGAGCTAATACGCTTAGTGCGCTCTTCTTGCAAAAATGGCACATCAAGTGCTACAAATTGCTCAAGCCCTTCAATCATGCGCAGCATTAGTGGTGTGATCTGACGCTCAATAATAGAGACCTGATCCATTGAAAGGTTAAGTGACTCCATTTCTTCAATTTGGTTATTTAACTGTTTAGTTAATTGCGCGTTATAAACAGTTAAACCATCAATTTCTTTATTAAGGGTTTTAAACTGTTGAAGACGTCCTTGCATTGAATCAGCAATCTTGTCTATTTTTGTTTGTGATTGCGCAGCTGATTTATTTATTTCACTGCTTTTATCGATAACCTTTTCTAAATCATTGGCATGTACTGCAGCACTTGCTGCTACAATACCAGCTAAGATCAATGGTTTAACGCCTTTCATCGCATACACCTTTACTCGTTAATTAGCGGATTTGCTAGTTTGTTGTTTTAGCCTAAACTGACTTGTTTTAGGCTAAAGATTTTCAATGAGTGAAATTGTATAGATGAATAATGACAGGCATGTTGCGCAAAAAAGTCTATTTTGTTACAGCTGTAACATTTGCGTCTTATATCGGGGTGTTTATATGCAAAGCGTGTATTAAAGCAGCAAATACACGCATTTTGGCTAGTTGTTAAGCTAATAAAGCGTTAATTGTGTTTAGTGTTTGCTGGTGATCCGTGTAATTTATTTTAATTGCAATGGCTTTATTATCAGTTATTAATACTAACGAAGGAAAGCCTTGTATTGGCAAACTTGCACTAAATGCTAACTCCTCGTGTAATTTTTGATTCAAAGCCTCTGAGCAAAGTTCCTCGGAAAACTGTTGTTTATCTAGGCCTATTTTTTCAGCTAAGGTAATTAGAGTACTTTCATCAGATGGGTTTTGAGCATGTAAATAATAAGCATGTTGAATTGCCTCTATCATTTGTGGCTCTTTATTATACGCTCTGGCAATAATCGCCGCTCTGCAGGCTGGGTAAGTAGAGCGCCTTGGCTTACAAACCTGCCAAAAATCAAAATTAAACTGTGTGCCCAACATCGCACTAATTTTATGCCACGTGCTTTGGAGCATGGCGCGTATATTTTCTGGCATGGGCTCTTGGCTATCTGGAGCAAGCCCCCCTACTTTGTATTCTATAGTCAGCTGCGAAGCTAATGCGGCTTTTAGTTTTAACCACGTCGGTTTATATCCCCAGCACCAACTGCACATAGGGTCGTGTACATATATAAGTTTAGTTTGAGTCATAGTGTTCCTGTGTGATTTGATACAACTTTGTTACGCCCTTGCTCTTTAGCTAGGTACAGGTATTCATCTGCTTGTTTAAGTGCACGGCTGTAATGATCCACATTATCAACCTGTGCCACACCAATACTACAGGTAATAAATACCCGTTTATTATCGCTGGTTAAGATAGCTTGTTTTGCGACACATTGTCTAAAATCATCGGCTAATTTTGTAGCCACTGGGGCTGTCTCTTTAGGTAAAATCACCACAAACTCTTCGCCTCCATAACGGGCTTTAACTGCGGAGCTTGGAAATTGTGAATCAAGTAATTTGGTAAATTCTATCAATACTGTATCGCCAAAATCATGACCATAGGTATCGTTTAGTCGTTTAAAATAATCTAAATCAAGTAATAAAATAGAAAACGGCAAGTAGTTTTCGGGCGTTTTAGCAGCTAATTTTAAAAAGTGAGCGGTGATGAAACGTCTGTTAGCGCCACCCGTTAACTGATCTGTATAGGCATCTTGCGTTTGCGCAAGGGTTATATCAGCAATTGCCAGGTGACTTTTATGCCTGAAATATTCACCTATAAACGAAAAAATAAACACCAGTGTAAAAGAGGCTAAAAAACGAGACTTTTCAATACCGCCATAGTTAACTTGGCCAAAATCAGGCCCGTATAAAATAACACTGCAGCACAGTAATAAGCCTAAGCCAAGCCTGCAGCCATGCTTTACACCTAAAGAGGCAAAACACACTACAGGGTAAAACATTAGCCAATAAAGCGCGGTATTTTCTTTTCCGCCGGTATACGTAAGGGCCACACACATAATAAACACTATACACATACTTATAAGTGCAACCATTTCCAGCTTGGCTGTTTTTATAAAATAAAAAGTGCCGCTAATAAGCGTAATATTAACCGCGATTAACGACGTGGTAAGAATAGGCGAATACACCGTGTAGTTAAACACCACCAACATAGAGATAACAATAATAGCAATGGCTATCATGGTGAATAGTGAAAATGCTTGGCGCTGTTTATCCGAGCTATACACCTTATCAATGTTAATAAGGCTTAACCAACTTTGTCCTGTAACCGATTTTTTTGGCATATTTTAAACTCTAAACTTTTGAACCATTTGCTCTAAATCACTAAATTGTTGTTTAAGTTTAGTACATTCATTGAGGGTGTTTTTTAAATTTTCTTGGCTTTGTACCGATAACTCACTCATGCTTGTAATGTCTGCGTCGAGCACTTTAACAAGGTCGTTTTGCTCAACAGTGGCATTGGCAACACTATGATTAGCATTGCTAATTTGTTTTATTGACTCTATTATTTGGCCCATTAACACGCTCACACCTTCAGCGTGCTCTACGCTTTTTTCACTGTCTTGAATGCTTGTTTTCATCAGCTCTACCGCTTGGTTTGAGCCTCTTTGTAATTGCCCTACGGTATCTTCAATCTCTTGGGTAGATTGCTGAGTACGATGAGCTAACTGGCGTACCTCATCAGCAACAACAGCAAAACCGCGCCCAGCTTCGCCTGCTCTTGCAGCTTCAATTGCCGCATTTAATGCAAGTAAGTTGGTTTGCTCGCTCACACCTTTTATCACCTCAAGCACTTGCCCAATACTAATTGTATGCGCGTTAAGGCTATTAATAGTGTGTTGCGCTTGTTCCATATTGGCTGATAACTGATGAATACTATTAACGCTGTGCAATAAGGTTTGCTGGTTTTGTGTTGAATGCTCATCTGCATTTTTAGCTATTACAGAAGCGTCACTGGCGTTATTAGCAATAGCCATAGCCGATTGCGAAAAATTATTAACCGCCATGGCCACACTATCAGTACGTTTTGTTTGGTCATGGTGCATGGCTAGTGAAGAATGTGTTTGCGACACCACGCTGGCTATTACGCTATCGAGTTGTTCGGTCGTTAATTTAACGTGTTCAATAGAGTGCTGAATTTTTTCAATAAAAATGTTAAACGAGTGACTAATTTGGCCAAATTCATCATTGTTTTCAACCTTTAAACGTTTGGTTAAATCGCCTTCGCCTTTTGCAATATCTTCTAGTGCATCATTTAGGCGCGCCATAGGTTGCATTAAGTAACGCAGTAAAAATTGCATAAACACAATAATGGCCACAATTCCCACTAACATATAAATAAGCGCGTTAATACCAAAACGAGACACCTCTGCATAGGCTTGGTTTTTATCAATAACGACACCTAAATACCAGTCAACATTGTCTATGCCACGTATTTTAGTAAACGATATCAACTGCGGCTCACCCGCTATATCATATTGTGTAAATTCGCTATTAAGCGCGGTAGGTTGGCCAAATAATTCGGCGGTGTTTTTTAAATTAAGTTCGCTATTAGGATGGCTCAGCACTTGGCCATTTTTATCTACTAAAAAAGCATACCCTAACCCTAAAAAATCAATATCGTTAATTATTTCAGTTACTGTGTGCATGTCTATATCTGCACCCGCTACACCACTAAAGCGGCCATTGCTTTGAATGGGCACAACGGCAGATATAGTCAGCTCGTTGGTGGTTACATCAATATACGGGGTGGTAAATGCGGTATAGCTTTTATTTTCAACTAACTTATACCAAGGGCGCGAGGTGGCATCAAAATCAGAAGGTAATACAATGCTTTGATCGTTAAGTATAAATAAACCACTTGGTTTACCTATATACGTATTTTTAAAGCCACCAGCGTATTTAGCAGTATTAAGCTGGGCAAGGGTTAACTGTTTTGGATCACTATTTTTGTGAGTTTGCGCAATCGATTTTACTATGGTGAGTTTAGCGTTAAGCCAGCTTGCAATGTTTTGTGAGGTAGATTCTGAATTTTGCTTAAGGACTAAATCGAGCTGCTGTTGCGTTTGGTTTCGCATGGCGATGTAATTATTTATAGCAAATAAACCCAGTACAATAACCAGTACCATAGATGCTGCAATAGTCACTTTTGAGGTGAATTTAAGTGAGTTAAGCATGACTGCCCTTTTTTATTTTTTGTTATTAATTATATTTTTAGCAAAAATTTAAAGGTATGTCGTCGTTAATGAGGTAGATAAGCAGTTTATGTACTTAAAATAAGAATAAAGAACCAGCTCTATTCACTATATAGTTGTAACAACTCTATTTTTTTAAAACAAACTAGCGCTTGGAACGTTCCTATAAAGTAGTAATAAAAAAGCGACTGAATACGTATTCAGTCGCTCTTTCATCGGGGAGTATTTACCACTTTTTAGCTAAACGAACTACGTTTAAGCCATACCAAGCAATAAATACATAACACACTAGCGGAACAAAAAAGCTTTGCTGAATATTAACAACATCAGCAATGTAACCTTGTAATAACGGCACCAAGGCACCCCCTACTATTGCCAAACACAACCAACCAGAGCCTTTACTGGTTAATGAGCCTAAGCGCTCTATCGCTACAGAAAATATAGTCGGGAACATAATTGAGTTAAATAAACCAATGGCCAGTACCGCGTACAGGGCTACATTGCCTTGCGTAAATATAGTCACAAGTAATAAGGCAATTACCATGCAGGCATTAAATGCCAATGCTTTAGATGGCGCTATTTTTTGTAGTGCAGCAGAGCCAATAAAGCGGCCAACCATTGCTCCGCCCCAATAGTAGCTGATAAGTGCAGCAGCAGCGTGCTCTTCAAGCCCAGCTATATGTGCTTCGCCAAAAAAGTTAACTAAAAAACTACCAATAGCCACTTCACCACCGACATAACAAAATATAGCAAATACGCCCATTGTTAAATGAGGTGCCTGTGTTAGTGAGCGAGTTTCATTAACCGGGTTATTTTCTTCTTTATGGCCTTCTATTTCAGGAAGTTTAATAAAGGCAAATACGATAGCAATGATAAGTAAGGCCGCTGCTAACATTAAATAAGGTACTTTTACAGACTCAGCAGTAGCAGCACTTGCTGCTAATGTACCTGCGGTACCAAAAAACAGGATACCTCCAACATACGGGCCTACGGTTGTCCCTAAGGCATTAAGTGCTTGCGCTAAATTTAGCCTAGATGAGGCGGTTTTTTCTGGCCCTAAAGCAGCTACATACGGGTTCGCAGAAACCTGCAAAACAGTTACACCAGCAGCCAGTACAAATAAAGCACCTAAAAACAACCAGTATTCATGCACCACCACCGCAGGGTAGAACAACATACAGCCAATTGAGGCAACCACTAGGCCGGTTAGTATGCCTTTTTTATAACCTAATTGTTTAACCAAAATTCCAGCTGGAATAGAGACAATAAAATAGGCGCCAAAAAAGCAAAACTGTACGAGCATTGCTTCAAAGTAAGTTAGGTCAAAAACGCCTTTCAGACGAGGGATTAGTACGTCGTTTAAAACGGTAATAAAACCCCATAAAAAAAACAGTGTGGTCATTGCAGTCAGCGGTAACAGGTAATTTTTATTTTGTTGCTCTTTGACCGCAAATGATTGATTGGTATTTATTTCACTCACGTCATTTTCACTCCATTAACAAGTTGAAAATGATTTTACACGTTTGCGACATAATATAAGTACAAAATAATTGGAACGTTACAATTAATCGCATTCATTTAATAAGGCCTGTTTCATCCTTTGGGTTTCGCCGCTATTTTTAAATTTGTATAAAGCAGTATTAATATCTTCTAATACAGTGAGCCAGTTTGGTGTTTTTTTACTTATCGCAAAATATAAAGGGTTATATTGAATTGCCTTGCTCTCTGGTTCAATAGCACTAAGTAGGGTCTGTTTTTCGCTATCGGGTAAAGCGGCATATTTTACCGAGTAAAGTAACACAGCGGGGTCGCCTATAATTAAATCTACACGCTTTGCCGCAAGTAACTTTACCAGCTGTAAATCATCAACGGCATTAATGATGATAAATTCGTTGTTATCCATCATGGCATCAAACTCAGGGGTATTTTGATACCCTCTTACAACACCAATACGCGAGCCTTTAAGCGACTTTAAATTGCCATTAAACCTGTCGGGCTCGCCTTTGCGTTTTAAAAATCCTATGTTACCGCCTTCAAACGAATTAGAAAGCCCTAACAGCTTACGGCGTGTTTTACCTTCTATGTAATCAGATGGCGCGGTGTCTTCAATATAGTACTCTGGCATTAACACATCGGCTTTACCGAGCTCTACAGCACGAACAGCTCTCGCCCAAGGAACAAACTCTATATAAGCACTATAACCAGTGCTATGTAGAATCGCCGTACTAAATTGATATACCCAGCCTTTGTTACACAGCTTATTCCCTATGTAAGGCGGCCAGTCTAGTGTAACCACATGAATTGTTTGAGTGCTGTTTGGCGCGTTAAAAAAATACCCTGACTTATAGCGCTCACCAATTACAGTGTGCAAAGAATCGTCTTGCATGTAAGTTACAGAGACTTGTGCAAAACTCGATGCAGAAAACAACAGTAAGGCTAAAAATAAACGCATAATTCAACTTTTTAATGTAGGGTTTCTACAGTGTAGAACTAACACACTAAAATAAAAGAATTAAACGCATTATTATGTAGTTAATAATCAGCAGTGGGTGCTTAAGCTTTTACCCACTTCATTTTATTATTGGTATCGCGAGAATTAATAATAGTTGAGTCGCTGCTCTCTACCCCACCAAGTTTGGCTAAACGGTCGTAAAGTACCACATTGCAGGTGGCCGCAAGGTTCATACAACCAATTGTAGGTACGTAAACCACTTCATCGCACCATTTTAAAACCTCTTTTGGTACTGAGCCGTCTTCTGGCCCAAATACATAAAATGCGTTTTCAGGGTGTTTAAAATCAGGTAACGCCGTGGCGCCTTCAATCAGCTCAATAACCACAACCTTTGCGCCTTCAGGTTTTACACTGAGTAGGTTATCAGTGCCCGTAAGCGCAATACGCTCAACAACATTTTTAGTGTCGGTATGAAACTTTTTAGCATTTAAGTAGCGACTACCGGTAAAAAATACTTGTTTAGCGTCATAGCAACCCGCGGCACGTAAAACGCCGCCAACATTTGTAGGGCTTTTAGGATTAATTAAACCTATTACAGCCTTAAGCTCGCTCATTAGTCGCAATCCTTTGTTGGCCACTCAGCAATGTATAAATCAAAGTCATCGAGCTTTACGTCACAGTCTTTTACGGTTTTATCTTTAACAGAAATACCAAGCGCATGCATTTGGGTTTTGTCACCCTGATTTAATAGCGGATGCCAAGAAGCTAAACCTCGCCCCTCGTGGAGACGGCGATAACTACAGCTTTGCGGCATAAAAAAGATATCTTTAAGGTTGGCTTTGGTCAGTTTAACGCAAGAAGGGACCAGCGTTTGGCGGTTTTCGTATTCGCTACAACCACAGGTATTGTTATCAAGGTATTGGCAAACAATGTTGGTGAAAATAAGCTCTTCACCTTCACGTAGTTGATCGGTGGCGGTAAATTCGTCTTCATCTTCACTGTCAATAAAGGTATTTAAACAGCATTTTCCGCAACCATCACAAATCGCTTCCCATTCGTTTTGGTTCATATCGGCTAAGCTTTTTTTAAGCCAAAACTGTGTATTTGCTAACTCTTGATCAAACATAATTTAACTCGCGCCCCTAAAGAGCGCGCATTCTAACGTATTGCTACAGCGTGCGCAAAGCCCGTGCCTTTATTTGTACGGGCTTTGCGCATTTTGCTATTTACTGGCAGCAACCCAACGTTTAATTTTTTCCTCTAAAATAGGCATCGGCAAGGCGCCATCAATCAATATTTGCGTATGAAACGCTTTAATATCAAACTTATCACCTAACTCTTTTTTAGAGTAGTCACGTAATTGTTGAATTTTAAATTGCCCCAATTTGTACGACAGTGCTTGGCCAGGCCATGCAATATAACGCTCAACTTCTGCTATCACATCGCTTTTAGCCATTGACGAATTTGCCAGCATGTAATCGATACCTTGCTGTCGAGTCCAGCCTTTTGCATGAAAGCCAGTATCAAGCACTAAGCGCATTGCTCTAAGTTGCTCATCGGCCAAACGCCCATACCACATATAAGGGTCGGTAAATAAACCCAGCTCTTTTCCTAGGCTTTCTGCGTACAACGCCCAGCCCTCTGCAAATACCGTGTAGCCACCAAATTTTCTAAAATCTGGAAGGCCATCTATTTCTTGCTGTAAAGCAATTTGAAAGTGATGGCCTGGCGCGGCTTCGTGTATAGAGAGTGTTTCTAATAAAAATTTTGGCTGCGCTTTAAGGTTATAAGTATTGATGTAAAAAATACCTGGTCGAGAGCCATCAGGTGCCGGCGCTGCATAAGATGCACCCGCTGCAGATTGAGCTCGATAAGGTTCAACCGCTTTTACAACATAAGGGGCTTTAGGCGCAACATCAAACAGTAAAGGGACGCGCGCATCTATTTTTTGTTTTATATCTTCATACGCTGCAATTAATGCCTCTGGCGTATCGTAATAAAATTGGTCCGAATCACGTAAGTGCTGAAAAAATTCATCCAAAGTGCCGTTAAAACCTACCTCGTGTTTTACTTTTTTCATCTGACTTAAAATACGCGAAACTTCACTTAAACCAATCTCATGTATTTCATCTGCAGAAAGGCTCAACGTGGTATTTTTTTTAATTTGATATTCATACCAAGCTTTACCATTAGGCAAGTCACTATAACCTACCGTTTCTCGGCTTTGAGGAATGTATTGATTGGCTAAAAAGTCGCTCATACTTTTATATGCAGGCACTAATTGCTGCATAATAAGTGCTTTATATTGCGCCGTTATTTGCTGCTTTTGCTGTGCAGTAAATGAGGCTGGTAAGTTTTTAATTGGCCCCCAAAATAACGAATCCTCTGCATTTTTAACCACATGCGCAGCAAATTGTGGCTGAAGCTTTTTAGCTAATGGTTTTGGTAAGGTAATGCCCGCTTTAATCCCTTTCGCCATCGCGCGCTCTACACTGCTGAGCCACGTAATAAAGCCTTCGCTTCGTTTTATAAAATGATTGTAATCTTCTACGGTATTAAATGGCTGCGCACTTTGCCCCGAGCCAAAACCGGCAAAGGTATTATGCGCTCCCGCCATTTGGTTAATAGGCAGCATATAGCTTGGAAATTGCATTCCCTCTAAATTAAGTGCCAGGTCTCTTTGTAATATTTCATAGCTGAGTAACGCTTGCCCTGTTGTCTGCGCCTTATCAATAAGTGTTAAACGTTGTTGATACTTTTTGTAAAACGCGGCTTTTTTTGCCCGATTTTTTTGAGTAATAGCGGGGGTAAACTTATCATTAAATTCACTGCGCCCACTATAAGTTGCATTAATAGGTTTAAAACTGAGTAACTCGTTGTAGTACTGTGCTACAAGTACATCTAATTGCTGCTCATAAGAGAGCTCTGAAACAATAGCTGCAGGTGCGTTTGACGTGTTTAGCTGTGCACTATTGCCAGTGTTATTACTGGTTTGTGTGTTCATACAGCCACTTAAAGCAAACATAACGCCACTGGCAACTAAGGCTAATTTAATTGATTTCATGGTAATCCTTTTTAGTATCGTCAGCCGATTATGCGCATTTAACCTGCGTTAATAAAGAAATTACGATAAGTGGCGATTAACCTATTATATTTACACTTTTATATTAGGTTGTTACATTTCAATTAATTAAACAGCCACCAGAAGAAAAAACAATGAAAAAAAAGCTACTCAGCGCCTCCGTTGCACTTATGTGTTTAGGAAGCTTTAACGCGCAAGCCCTTACTTATATTTCTGCTAAAGCCATGGTAGATGTACACACAGGCGAGGTTATTCAATCGCCGCTGATCACCATTGATAATGGGGTGATCACTAACGTCGCACAAAACAAAAAGCCGAGCATGAGCAAAAACGATCAGCATATTGATTTACCCGAGCTCACTTTAATGCCGGGCCTTATGGATATGCATGTACATTTAACCAGCGACCCTACGGTATCTCGAAGTGAGCGTTTAAGTCAGTCGGTACCGCGCATGGCCATTAAAGCCGCGCACTTTGCTAAAAAAACATTACTTGCTGGTTTTACAACCCTCAGAAATGTAGGGGCCGAGGGCTATAGCGTGATTGCAGTGCGTGATGGTATTAACGCCGGAGATATTGTAGGCCCGCGTATTTGGGCAGCTGGCCCTTCGCTTGGGATCACAGGCGGACATTGCGATAATAACCGTTTACCACCAGAGCTAAAATACACTTCAACAGGGGTAGCCGATGGCCCATGGGCTGCACGTGTAAAAGTACGAGAAAACATAAAGTATGGCGCTAATGCCATTAAGTTTTGCGCCACGGGGGGCGTTTTTTCTAAAGGTACAAAAGTGGGTGTACAGCAGTATTCATTTGAAGAAATGAAAGCCATTGTAGATGAAGCCCACATGCGTGATTTACCTGTAGCCGCTCACGCACATGGCACAAGTGGTATTAAAACAGCTATAAAAGCCGGCGTAGATAGTATTGAACATGCCAGCTTTTTAGATGATGAAGCCATCGCACTTGCTAAAAAACATGGCACGTGGTTATCAATGGACATTTATAATACAGAATACACACTGAGCTTTGGTGAGCAAAATGGGGTAGATGAAGAAAACCTCAATAAAGAGCGTCAAGTGTCTAAAAAGCAACGCGACAGCTTTAACCGCGCAGTAAAAGCCGGTGTAAATATGGTATTTGGTACCGATGCTGCTATTTACCCTCATGGCGATAACGCCAAACAATTTAGCCGTATGGTTAAATTTGGCATGAGCGAACTACAAGCAATACAGGCTGCCACCATTAACAGTGCAAAGCTATTAAAAATGGATAATAAACTGGGTCAGCTAAAAACAGGGTTTGCAGCCGACATTATTGCCGTAAAAGGTAATCCACTTAAAAATATCTCTGTGCTTGAGCGCATTCCTTTTGTTATGAAAGCAGGCGTTGTTTATAAAAAATAGTCATTAATTAATGTATTATTTTACAAAAGCATGAAAGCTTACACTTTCATGCTTTTTTATTTACCGCATTAATTTAACCTTAAATTTACTTTTCAGAACAATAACTCACCTACTACGCAATTAATTTCACTTTTTTAGAATTTTTTATTCACTTAACGAATAATAACTATTACCATTCGCACACTTTATGGAATGCGAATAATTATCAATATGAAAAAATTCAAATACTCTCTTGTTACACTTGCGTGTTTAAACGCATCATTAGCGGTTGCTGCAACAACGGCTGAAAAAGACATTGAGCGCATCAGCGTTTACGAAAAGCAAAACCAAGTTGTAATGAGCTCAGGCCTTGCAACTAAATCAGACATGTCGTTAATGGAAACACCGGCACCGGTTGTTATTATTGACCGTGAACTTATAGAGTCACAAGGTGTAGATAGCCTACAAGAACTTGTACGTAATGTAAGTGGTTTAACTCAAGCCGGTAATAACTACGGTATAGGCGACAATTTAGTCATTCGTGGTCTTGATGCTAATTACACTTACGATGGTATGTATGGCGGTGCAGGCTTAGGTAATACATTTAACCCAACTCGTTCACTCACTAATGTTGAGTCGGTTGAAGTACTTAAAGGCCCTGCTACCGGTTTATATGGTATAGGCAGTGCTGGTGGTGTTATAAATCTGATTGAAAAAAAGCCTGAGTTTGAAGAAAAACATAAAATATCTGCCGAGCTTGGCCAGTGGGATAGTTATTCACTTGCCTTTGATAGCACCAATGCGATTACCGATGACCTAGCGTATCGCGTAATGGCTAAAACGGCCTCAAGCGATGGCTTTCGTGATTTAAAAGAAGACCGCGACGAAATTTATACCTCGCTTAAATACATACTAAGTGACAAGCAAGATATCATGCTCTCTGCTGCCTATATTAAAGACTCAATTGCAGTAGATTCTATTGGCCACCCTATTCGAATTTATAATGCAGAAACCGCCAATGGTTTAACTGCAGGTGAAGTAACTGGCGCAGATTTAGTAAATGACCCATCTGGTAATGGTGTTCAATTAACTGCGGCTCAACAAACACAATTGGCACAGTCGCTTTCATCAACCGATGGCCTTACCCCGTACGATTTTGGTACTAACGGTATTATCTCTCCTATGGCGGATGATAATGAAGGTGAAGAGCTTCGCTTTAAGCTAACCCATAATTACTTTATTACAGATGATTTATTTTTAAATCAGCAGTTACAGTACCGTAACTACACATCAAGCTTTGCTCGTCAAACAGGTGCGTTTAATTATGTGTATTCAACACGCGATGGCATTATAAATAACGACCCGCGTGCCCCGTTAGTTGAAGACGGTGTGCTTTACCCGTTTGCAGCGCGACGCCAAGAATACCGCCAAGTAGAAGCTGATGAAAAGTCATGGCAGTATTTCTTAGATTTGCGCTATGACTTTATGTTAGGCGACGTGGATAACGAATTACTGGTTAATGCAAACTACGAAGACAGAGACATTCGCTTTAAACAGTATTCTATTTACGATGCAGACAAAGTTATTTACGACAGCGAAGGAAATGTACTTTACCAAGGCACGCTGCCATATATTTATGATATGCGCTCGCCAAATTGGCCAACAGGCAGTTTTGATGACTACGACCCGCTAAAAACAAGTGACTACAACAAAAAAGTACAAGCGTGGGGCTTAGGTATTCAACACGTAGGCTATATTACTGAGCAGCTTACAACTCGAGTTGGTGTTGCTTATAATCGCATTAAGCAAACATATGAGCACCATGGTGTAGATGAGCGTTATAGCTCAAGCCGCGCTGAGCCAACGCCTGAAGCAAACACATCAGACAGTGGCTTAACTTATAACTTAGGCGCAACGTATCAGCCTACTGAAAACTTTAGCGTGTTTATTAACCACGCTAAAGGCCGTACTGCCTTCAGTGTATTAGGCTCAGTAGCAGGTACAGAGGCCGACCGTGAAGACTCTGAGTCTATCAGTAACGATTTAGGCTTTAGATTTAAAGCATTTGATGATCAGCTTTTAGCATCACTGGTAGTATTTGAAAGCGCGCGTACAAACCTTGAATACTCAAACCCACTGTATGAAGCCGGTGTGTCTGGGCCTGATGTAGTAGAAAGCTACTACGATGGTGAAGAGCAAACCAAAGGCGTTGAACTCGATTTAAATGCGCACTTAAACGAGCAATGGAAAGTAAATGTAAACGGCGTATACCAAGATGCCCGCGATAAATCTAACCCAAATAGCAGCAGTTACGATACACGCCAAAAAGGCGTACCGTATGTAACGGCAAGTACGTGGGTTACCTACTACGCCGATATGTTTAACCTACCTGAGGCTGTTAATATAAGTGGCGGTATTACTTTTGTTGATAACAGAAGCACAAACTCTAGCTCGTTTAGTATTCCTGATGGCTATGTACCAAGCTACACGGTGTACGACGCAGCAGTTTCGTACACCACTGATAAGTGGCACATGCAGCTTAATTTAAACAATTTATTTAATAAAAAGTACTACTCTAAAGCCATGTTTTTAGGTGGTATGCCAGGCGAAGAGCGTAATGCTAAGCTCAGCTTTAGCTACACACTTTAACCCTGCCTAAGCAATTAATTTACTCCTACTAAAAGTAGGAGTAAATTAAACCTAATCTTGATTTAATACTCTACAAAAGATACCAGGCTAAACGTTGCTATAATTTATAAGCGTGCTAGCATTACTTTCTGAATTTACTGAAACTTAAAAAGCTATGAGTCTATCTGAAAAAAACTTAGCCTTTGTTATGCACTGTGGTGAAATGGGCAGCCGTTGGGGTTTCAATCGTACGATTGGCCAAATGTGCGGTTTACTGATCATCACCAAAGAGCCCATGACCGCAAATGAGATTGCCGATGCGCTAAGTATCTCGCGTGGCAATGTAAGCATGGGAATTAAAGAGCTCCAGTCATGGCAATTAATTAAAGTGCATCATATCCCTGGTGATCGTAAAGAATATTACGCCCCAGCGGGTGAAATTTGGGATATGGCTAATCGCGTATTTGAAGAACGTAAAAAGCGTGAAATAGACCCTACCCTAAGTTTGCTACGTGATAACCTTTTAGACGAAGCAAACAACGAAGAAGAGCGCTATGCACAAAAGCAAATGGGCGAAATACACAACTTACTCGAAACGGTTACTAAGTGGTCTTCCGAGTTACAACGCTTAAGCCCAGAGCAGCTTAATAAGCTAATGAAGCTTGGTTCAGGAATTGGCAAGGTTATCGATTTAAAAGACAAAATATTTAAAAAAGAACATGATTAAACAAATAAAAAAAGCCGCATAGCGGCTTTTTTTATTACACAACAGCGTATAAATTATATTTTTGGATAACCAATTCTATCTGATAGATAGCCCACGCTGGTGGCAAAGTAATATGAGCGGTTCCAGTGCATAAACACTTTGTAGTTATCGTACGCTAAGTACATACGCCCATTAATGTCATCGGGCATTACCAGTGCAGCGCGTACATCAACATTAGGTAAGTCAGAGCCGTCAGCTTTGCGTACACCCAGAGCTTGCCAGTCTGCAAGCGAGCGCTCTGAGTCGTTCCAATATTCTAACCATTGCTTACGTGTTTTAGTGCCGCGTTTTAGCACGTATTTACTGTCAAAATTTTCAGGTAATTTTACCTGGCGACCCCAAGTTAGTGAGTCATTCCAACCTTCTTGTTTTAAATAATTGGCAATCGATGCAAATGCATCCTCTTTTGTGGTCCAAATATCTTTACGGCCGTCGTTATTGTAATCAACAGCGTAGGCGTTAAAAGAGGTAGGCATAAACTGAGTTTGGCCCATTGCTCCAGCCCAAGAGCCTTTAAATTTATCAAGCGTAATATGGCCTGACTTTAAAATATCTAATGCTGCCCAAAGCTGGCGCTTATAAAGTGCTTCACGACGACCATCAAAGGCAAGCGTCACTAGCGATGAAATAACATTATGGCCACCTTGTATTGTGCCAAAGTTACTTTCAAGACCCCATAATGCCACTATAAAGCGTGCTTGTACGCCAAACTCTTTTGCAACTTGTTCAAGTACATCTTTATTTTCTGCGTAGAGTTTACGTGCACGATCAATTTTCCATTGCGGTACACGTTTTGGTAAGTAGGTTTCGAGGGTTTCTTTAACCTCTGGCTGGTTTTTATCAGCCGATACAACTTTTTCTTTGTATGAGGCAGTCGCAAATGCATCGTCTATTAACTTGCTATCGTACCCTTTTGCAATGGCCTCTTGTTTTAAGTCACTTAAATAAGTTTGAAATTCGGCCTGCGTTTTAGCAACTACAGAGCCACTTAAACACACTGAGCATAAAATTACGGCTAACTTTTTAATCACTATCAACTCCGTTTTCTTTTCGTAATTGGCTAAGTAAATTTTCTTCCGGCGGTGGAATTTGCAAATAGTAACCCTTGTCTGGGTCAGCTAAGGCTGCTTTTACTGTTTCAAGGTCGGCACCGCCTAAATGATCACGCTTTGCTAAATTGATAATCATTACATAAATAGGTTGACCAAACATAGCCAGTAAAGGTTCAGGCACTTTACTAAAATCATCTCTTTTTTCAACAAATAAGAAGGTATCCGCTTTTTTCTTACTTTTATATACCGCAGTGAGCATAATGGCCCTATTTAATCTTGCTTAACATTGCCGCACACTATAACATGAGAGTAATAATAAGTTAGAAAAATTAGATTAGAAATTTCATTAAAGGCCTTATTCAGCCTACGTTTATCTAAAATTAATTTCTAATCAGACAAATCAATTGAGCGTGTATGTCGGAACAAATTTTTGAGCTAAAAGGGAACCTTTTCACGTTGTCAGTATTGCATCTTTATAGCACTGATATCGCCCTTCTAGCAGAACAGTTGTATGTAAAAATAGCCCAAGCTCCTCGTTTTTTTGAAGGAGCGCCTATTGTTGTTAATTTAGAAGAAATTAAAAACAGCTCACTTGATTTTGTACATTTAAAATCTCTCATTGAGCGTATGAGCTTTAATGCTGTAGGTGTTTGTAATGGCTCAGATGAGCAACACACGCAAGCTAAAGCCGCTGGCCTTTCTGTACTAAATTACTCGCAAGATGCTAAAAGTGCACCCGTTAAACAAGAGGCGCCAAATACCTCTATTGTTGAAAAAAACGTGTACCTACCTGCGCAAGTAATTAATGGCACGGTACGCTCAGGGCAGCAAGTTTATGCAAAAGACAGAGACTTAATTGTACTTGGTGCAGTTAGCCATGGTGCAGAAGTAATAGCCGATGGTAATGTGCATATTTATGGCACCTTACGCGGGCGTGCTATTGCAGGTGCAAAAGGGATTAAAGACGCCTGCATTTATTGCCAAAAGCTCGAAGCCGAATTGGTTTCAATTGATGGCAATTACTGGATCAGCGACTCATTACAAGGTGAGCACTGGGGCAATGCAGTACAAATACAACAAAAAAACGAATCATTAGAAATTTCAGCTTTGGTTAAAGGATAAATCTCATGGCAAAAGTAATTGTCGTTACCTCTGGTAAAGGCGGTGTTGGTAAAACAACATCAAGTGCTGCAATAGGCACCGGTTTAGCTTTAAAAGGCTATAAAACAGTTATTATCGATTTTGATATTGGCTTACGTAATCTAGATTTAATTATGGGGTGTGAGCGCCGCGTAGTATACGATTTTGTAAACGTAATAAACGGCGAAGCCAACCTAAATCAAGCGCTTATTAAAGATAAACGCGTTGAAAAATTATTTTTACTACCCGCATCACAAACACGTGATAAAGACGCCCTTACCCGTGAAGGCGTAGAGCGCGTTTTAAACGAACTAAAAGAAGACTTTGACTACATTGTGTGTGATTCACCTGCAGGTATTGAAGCCGGCGCAATGATGGCGATGTACTTTGCTGATGAAGCAATTGTAACAACAAACCCTGAAGTATCTTCGGTTCGAGATTCAGACAGAATTTTAGGTATTTTACACAGCAAATCAAAACGTGCTGAAGAAGGCCTAGAAAATATTAAAGAACACCTATTATTAACACGCTACAACCCTGAGCGAGTTGAAAAAGGTGAAATGTTATCGGTAGAAGATGTTAAAGATATTCTGTCGATTCCTTTACTTGGTGTTATTCCTGAGTCGCAAGCGGTATTGAGTGCGTCTAATTCAGGCCAGCCAGTAATACTTGATGGTGATTCAGATGCAGGGCAAGCATACGCTGATGCAATCAATCGCTTACTCGGTGAAACAGTCGATTTTCGCTTCTTAGATGTTGAGAAAAAAGGCTTATTTAAACGGATTTTTGGAGGTTAATGTGTCTTTACTTGACTACTTCCGCTCAGAAAAGAAAAATAGCGCGTCATTAGCAAAAGAGCGATTGCAGATCATTGTCGCGCACGAGCGTTCGCAACGCGGAACACCGGATTACTTACCACAATTAAAACAAGATATTTTAGATGTGATCCGTAAGTACGTAAATGTAAACACTGATGCAGTGCAGGTACAGTTTGATCAAAACGAAGATGATTTAGCGGTACTTGAGCTCAACGTGACATTACCTGACGAAGAGAAAAAGTAGCACAACTAAAAGCGGCATTTTAAATGCCGCTTTTTGCTTTACACACTCACTACACGTATGTGGTGCATTGTGTTGTGTTTTAAATTTAAAAGTTTACACGTAAACCAAGTAAAAACTCATGGCTTGCTGCACTGTCAATTTTAAAGCCATCGGTAAATGCATCTTGCCCCGTTTGCACGTCACCAAATTCAATGTATTGATACTCAGTGTATAACAACATAGTTTTAGTTATTTGATAGTTAACCCCTGCACCAATATTCCATGTAAATTCAGTTGAATCGTCATCAGCATACGCATCGTAATAGCCATCAACATTTCCATCGAACGCGTCAAATGCTCTAATGCCTGCAACACCTAATTTTGCAGGATAGCTGTTATCGGCAAGCCCCTAACCCTGCTTTAATATAAGGCGTAAACGCGGTGCTGTTATCAAAATCGTAAAAGCCTTCAATTGTATAAGTGGTGGTCTTTAAATCCCCCTTTAATACATACTACTCACCTTCACGTGCACCCACGCCAACTTTTGTATCGCTATAGTCAGTATCATGATAGCTAATACGCGCCTCTACTCTAAATTGAGGATTGAACTGATAACCTAAACCAATACTGCCTACGCTGCCCTCACCGGCATCAAATTCAGATGGAAAATCACTATCTACGGCAATATTGTTACCAATGGCTTGAGAGTCATTTGCTTGCGAACTATAGCCTACATGTGCAGTTCCATAAAACCCATCTGCACTAGCTAAAGTAGGTGTGGTACACGCTAAAGCAATTTCGTCAACTATAGTTTTTTGTAATGTGTTCATTGTTATTCCTGATTTTTTTAACAACCAAATTATTGGGCTGTAAGGCTAATGTTGAATTCGCAGCTAATATAACTTTTCGATTCACAAGCGAATAGATACAATAACGGCGCAATACAATTCCGATTTTGAGAACAATGATTAACTATTTACGACACATGGCTATTTTTGCCAAAGTGGTTGCTGGCGGCTCATTTCGTATTGCAGCTAAGGAGCTTGGCATAGCACCTTCACGTGTTAGCCATGTGTTTCTGACTTAGAACAGTTTTTAGGCGTCACTTTATTACATAGAACAACCCGTAAATTGTCGCTTACCCCTGAAGGTGAAAAACTTTACGCCCACGTAGAAAACATAACAAAACACGCAGAGGCAGGTTTGAACGAAATTAACTCTGTGGGTGATGAGCCTATAGGGTCTTTAAAAATATCGCTGCCCGCCTTTTGAGCAAGCTCCGAAATTTCAGCCGCGATAGCAGAATTTGTGCAAACCTACCCAAAAGTGAACTTGTCTCTTAATTACACAGACCAAGTAATAAATATAATGGATGAAGGGCTCGATTTAAGTATTCGAGTTGGCTGGCTAGAAGACAGCTCACTCATGGCGCGTAAAATTGGAGAGAGTAGACGCTTTTTAGTTGCTTCAAGTAAGTACGCGAGTAAGCATCAACCCCCTACGCACCCAAACGATTTAAAACAGTGGGATTGGGTTCATTTTAGTATGCGCGGCAGCACTGTAGATTTTACCTCTCAAAATGGCGAAGTAGTGTGTATTTGTGAAAAGTCGCGCGTAAATGTAAATAGTGCGCTTGCAATAAGTCACTTTGTATCTGAAAACTTGGGTCTAGGCATATTGCCCGAAAACCTAGTAAAAAAACAATTAGCACGAGAAGAGTTCATTCACATTTTACCTAACTGGCAACTCAAGCCGCTTGGTTACTATGCGGTATGGCCAAATAATGCACGCAGAGAAAACCTAACACTATTATTAGTGCGCTTTTTAGCTAAGCGCGGTTTAATAACCGCAGAGGATTAAGCGAGTACCCCTTAAGTGAATATGTTATTATGAGCCCATTACTTTGCTTTATGCCTGCTATTACTTTGCTATGTTAAATCACGCTTCTTGTTTTACTTTATTTGATTGCTCTGTAGATTCTATACCGCTTCCAGATAAATTTACGTTTCCTTTTTACTACCAACCTCATCCGTTATCTGTTTTAGCCGCAACACAATTGCAGCAGCAACTTGAAACGCATTTACCGTATAACGAAAATGACAGCAGCAATACAGCAACGAATGATGGCAAAATGTTTGGTGTACTGGTTGTACAAAACCAGCAACAACAACTTGGCTTTTTAGCGGCGTATTCAGGCCAGCTTGAAAATTTAAATACCGATATAAAATGCGTGCCTAATGTATCTACAATGGCACTGGAAGATGTGGGTTATTTAAAAGAAAATAAAATAATTAACGACATAAATGCGCAAATACATGCCCTAGAAAATGCAAGTACATTGAATAAATTAACAGCGTCATTAAATGCCGATAAAGCCGCGTTTGATCAGCAGTTACACGCTCAACAAAGCGTAATGCAAGCCAATAGAAAAGCACGTAAAAAGGCGCGCAGTGCACTTGCAATTGAGCAAAGCCAAGCGATAACGCCTGAGCAACAAGCAAACTTGAATGAATTGGCCAAACAAAGCATAGAAGATAAAAAACACTATCAAAGCGTAAAAGATCACTGGCACGATAAAATAACTCAGCAAGAGCAGGCGCTTAATGCCCTACACGACGAAATAAAACAGTTAAAAAAACGACGTAAGGTTTTATCTAAAAACCTACAAAAGCAAGTGTTTGCACAGTACCAGTTTTTAAATGCAGAGCATGAAGTTAAAGATCTCAATGCCATATTTGCAGCATTGCCAGAGCATACTCCGCCATCAGGTGCTGGAGATTGCGCTGCGCCCAAGCTATTACAATACGCTTACCTTAATAATTTAAAGCCAGTGGCTATGGCTGAGTTTTGGTGGAGGGCCGCACCTAAATCGGCAATACGCCAACATAAAAACTACTACCCTTCTTGCTACAGTAAGTGCCAACCTATTTTATCGCACATGTTAAAAGGCCTCACCATAGAAGATAACCCGCTACTCGTTAACCCTGCTGAAGGTAAAACGCTGCCGATTGTCTATCAAGACGATGATATTGTTATTGTAAACAAGCCCAGCGAGTTTTTATCTGTACCAGGTGTCAATATTGAAGATTCTGTGTATTTACGTATTCAAACGCAATTTCCGCACGCTACAGGCCCGTTAATTGTGCACAGACTAGATATGTCTACATCAGGTTTATTAGTGGTGGCGCTCAATAAACGAGCCCACAAGGCACTACAAAAGCAATTTATTGCCCGCACCATTGATAAACGTTACATTGCGCTGGTTGATGGTATTGTGCCCAAGGACAGTGGCAAGATAGAGCTGCCCTTGAGACTTGATTTTGACGATAAGCCACGCCAGCTTGTTTGTTATAAAAACGGCAAACCCGCACTTACTACATGGCAGGTGCTTGAACGTAAAAACAATATTACACGCCTACAGCTCTACCCTAAAACGGGCCGCACTCACCAATTAAGGGTACACTGCGCTCATCACTTAGGGCTGAATATGCCTATTATTGGTGACACACATTACGGTAAAAAAGCCAACAGGTTACACTTACATGCCGAGTATTTGGCGCTAGATCACCCCATTACACATAAGCGTTTAACGTTCAGCGTAGCGCCCGATTTTTAATACCAATTCGCATAATTAAGTGATCTATTTTGAGGATGGAAAAAAGTGTTGATAGCAAGGCAAAAAAATCGCTATTTATTTGTTCTAAATGAGAATTTTTAACGCAGATAGCGACACGTTTAGCCCCTAAAAATGATTAAATATTATTGCGAATTGGTATAACATAGCCTGTTAGCTTAAAAAGTGGGTTTAATTATCCCACTCTTTAAGTGCGTCTTTAACAAAACTGTAGCGCCAAGAATTAAGTAAATCAGGTTTAATATGATTTACCTTTTGCTCATCGGTTAGTTTCCAATTCCAGCTAATAAGCTGATTAATTTGCTTTTTAGAGGCCATTACATCCTCTGGTATACCCTGCTCTTTTGCCACTTTAGTGATTCTTTGTTTAATATCTTTAGCTACTTTTTTATAAGCCGGAAAATCAATTAAACGTTTAAGCACAGGTGGATGCTCATCAACCGGGAGTGCTTTGGCCTTTTCAATACACTTTAGTATTTCAACTCCAGAGCGGTTTACTTCCATCGACTCAACACCCGGAATTTGTCTCAGCGTATTTAAGCTCGAGGGCCCACGTTTAGCAATTTCCGTCATGTTGTGCTCTTTAAGCACAAAGTTAAGCGCTAAATTTTTACGAATAGCTTTATTACGACGCCATACAGCTAATTCTTTTAATACCGCGAGCTCGTGTGGTTTTAGTTGCCATGCGTTTTTTATATCTTTGTAAAGCAGCTCATCTGGGGTTTGAAAGGCGCGTTTATTTGCAATTAACTCGCTCTCATTTATGACAATATCAAATAGCTCAGCTTTGTTTATACGCTCAATTATTAGTTCAAAACAAGGCAGTAAATGAAACGTATCAGCGGCTGCATAATCGAGCTGCTTTTTAGTTAATGGGCGCTGTAGCCAATTAGTTCGCGATTCACTTTTGTCTATTTCTATGCCTAATAGCTCTTTTACCATTAGCGCAAAGCCCATACAGTTACCTTCGCCTAAAAGCTGAAGAGCAAATTGTGTATCAAACAATGGAGCGGGTACAAAGCCTGCATATTTTTGAAATACTTCAATATCTTCTGAGGGTGAATGCAACACTTTAAGTACTGATGGATCTTGTAATATTTGCCAAAATTCAAATAACGAGAGTTCGGCAAGTGGATCTATAAGGGCAAGATGCTCACCATCATATACTTGAATGAGTGCAACTTCAGGGTACAAAGTACGGCGGCGCATAAACTCTGTGTCTATGGCTAAAATAGGCTTGTTTTTTATTTGCTCAACAAAGGTGTTGAGTTGATTTTGTGTTTCGATCAATTGGTATTGCACTTAATCTCCTACAATAAAAAAGCCGGCTAATGCCGGCTTTTTTATAGTTTACTAATCTTTTAGGGCTCTTCTGAGAATTTTACCTACATTTGTTTTAGGTAACTCATCCTTAAACTCAACGAGTTTAGGCACCTTATAATTAGTTAAATTATCACGACAGTGATTTATTATATCTTTTTCAGTTAAAGAAGGGTCTTTTTTAACAACAAAAACTTTAACTTGTTCGCCACTTACATCGTGCGGTATACCAATAGCCGCGACTTCTAGTACGCCGTCGTGCATGGCAACCACTTCTTCTATCTCATTTGGGAACACATTAAAGCCCGATACAATGATCATGTCTTTTTTGCGGTCAACAATATAGAAGAAACCTTCATCGTCGTATGTGGCAATATCGCCAGTAGCAAACCAGCCATCTTGCAAACATTCTGCAGTTGCATCTGGGCGGTTATAGTAACCTAGCATAACTTGTGGGCCTTTAACCCATAGCTCACCGGGTTCACCTTTTGCCGCTTCTTCTCCGTTTTCAAGCATTAGCTTAATTTCGGTATTAGGAGCAGGTAAACCAATAGAGCCATTATAAGCTTCTAAATCGTACGGGCTTACAGTTACAAGCGGTGCACACTCAGTTAAACCGTAACCTTCCATTAATTTAGAATTAGTCACTTTTTGCCATTTTTCAGCTACAGGACGTTGTACCGCCATACCGCCACCTAATGACATTTTTAAATGACTAAAATCAAGCTCTGCAAACCCTGGTGTATTAAGTAGCCCGTTAAACAGGGTATTTACACCGGTAATAGCAGTAAATTTATGCTGATTAAGCTCTTTAACAAATGCTGGCATATCACGTGGGTTTGTAATTAATACATTCAAACCACCGTATTTCATAAACGTTAAGCAGTTAGCCGTTAACGCAAATATATGGTAAAGCGGTAATGCAGTAACAACAACTTCAGTACCACGGTCTAATACTTTATCTAAACAGCCCGATACTTGCTCAAGGTTACCAACCATGTTGCCATGACTTAACATCGCCCCTTTAGATACGCCGGTTGTACCACCCGTGTATTGTAAAAAGGCCAGATCAGATAAGCTCATTTCTGGACGCGTATACTTTGCAGGGTCACCTGCTAACACATCTGAAAACTTAATTGTATTTGGCAGGTTGTAGCTGGGTACCATTTTTTTTATGTATTTAACCACAAAATTAACGATATGCTTTTTAATACCACCCACCATGTCGCCCACTTGGGTAACAACAATGTGTTTTACATCAGTTTTTGCAAGTGCTTTTTCAAGCGTGTCTGCAAAGTTAGCCAATATAAAAATAGCTGACGCGTCAGAGTCTTTTAATTGATGCTCAAGCTCTCGTACTGTGTAAAGTGGGTTTACGTTAACCACCACACAACCTGCACGTAAAATACCTAAAATAGCGATAGGCGTTTGTAACAAGTTAGGCATCATTACGGCAACTTTGTCGCCTTTTTTAAGACCTAAATCATTTTGAATATACGAGGCAACACGTTGTGTCGCTGTATCTATTTCATCATACGATAATGTTTTACCCATATTCGTAAATGCAGGTAAATCTTTGTAATCGGTAAAACTTTTTTCGAACACTTCGAGTAACGAGTTGTAATGCTCAGGATCGATTGTTTCAGGCATACCTTCTGGGTAGCGCTTAAGCCAGATTTTTTCCACTCTTAGCCCCTGTTTATAATTATATTTTTATTAACCTTAATCTAAGTAAGGCACTTTAACAATTGAGCAAATACTCTAATGCAGGAATAATCCCACATTTGGCGCTAATTTACAATTAACATGCACCATTTTGCAGCATAAAGGCTTGAATATGCTCAAAACATAACCCACTGCTTTGCATATGGCAATGATGCCCGCCATCTACATTAATTACCTTCAAGTTGTTGTAATAGCTAATATACTTGGCCAAATTTTGTTTTACAAACGAATAACCTTGGTTACCTAAAATTAATTGGCTTGGTGCAATTAATTGTATTATTGCACCAATACATTGCGCTTCATCAAACCTAAAACCTGAGTGATTTTTAAGCTTAGGGTCTGTTGTTAACTCATACCCTAGTTCACTTTGCTTAATATTACGACTCATCAATAAGGTGATCAGTTCGTTATTTAAATCTGTTGTATTTGCACGCGCTTCGATAATCGCTGATTGCGATTTATAAACGCGCTTTTTTTTGTTGAAGGCGCGCTCTCTGTTCAGTATCGCCCCTTTTAATTGCTCACATACTTCATCACTGGGGGTTGTAACACAGCCAATCCCTTCAATAAAGGTAACTGAATGCACATACTCACTAAAACAACTAGCAAATAAACCAGCCACCATTGCGCCCATTGAATGGCCGACTAAATGTACCTTTTTTGCCCCTAAGCTCTTTATAAGTTGGTACACATCGTCAATATAATCAACAAAATAATAATGAGCGTCCTGTGCACGCCAATCAGATAGCCCATGCCCAGCAAAGTCAACACAATACCAAGTATGCTGCGGATTAACTTTATCTAGCATAGGTGTAAAACTATTACTGTTATCTAGCCACCCATGCAAGGCTATAACCAGCTCATCGCCAGTGCCCTTTTGTAAGCCACGCAATGTTATATTTCTTGTTTTTATTTCAAATGGCTGCAACAGACACCTCTTTTTAACGTGCGACATTATTTATAACATACTAGTTGTCAGACCTCTAATACCAAAAGTTTTTATATTTTTTATATTTATAAAGACCACTTTATTTGTAAGGTTAACTTTTGAATTTTAATTATGTATTTAATTTCAATGACTTAAAATATTTTAAGTTTCAGTAATTCAATAAATAATTACAAACAGAGCTTAAATACTCTTCAGGTAGGTAATGTATACCACTATATTCATTACACTATAATTAACATAAGCTAAAAAAATGGCTGTATTGTTTTAGTGACAATTAGCCAAACCTGTTTATATACTTTGCTTTTTATTCTTACTTCATTTCATTATTATACGAGGGCGTATTGAACTTTGTGGATTGAAATTTGTTCAATCTACGGGCGGTTAAATCCTGGTACGAGGTTTGTAACCTTGTGGACGGAGTAAAAACCTAGCAAAAACTTAATCGCCTTAGAAAGAATTTTTGGGCAGCGCATGTTTGGTATTTATGCTGCAAATTCAACACGCCGTAACCATATACAATTGTGGTGCTATTTAAACAGCACATTCATAGGGATAAAAATGAAAAACCAACTTAGCTTATTAGCGCTTTTATGTGCATCTACCAGTGTTTATGCAAGCGATGCACCTAAAAATGTAATTTATATGATTGGTGACGGGATGGGTCCTGCCTATACAACCGCTTATCGTTATTTTAAAGATGATCCAACCACCAAGCAGATTGAAACAACCGTATTTGATACTATTTTAACAGGCATGGCGCGTACTTACCCTGACGATCACACTTATGTTACCGACAGTGCTGCAGGTGCAACCGCACTGAGTAGCGGCCACAAAAGTTATAATGGTGCTATTGCAGTCGATACAGACAAAAAGCCCGTTAAAACCATGCTAGAAATAGCAAAAGAACGTGGTATGACAACGGCATTAGTAGCTACCTCGCAAATTAACCATGCCACCCCAGCTAGTTTTGCTACACATAACGAATCACGTCGAAATTACGATGCCATTGCTAATGAATACATAGATAACAAAATTGCCGGTAAACTCCCTGTTGATTTAATGCTAGGCGGCGGTACGCAGTATTTTATTAGAGAAGACCGTAACCTCGTAGATGAATTTAAAGCAGCTGGTTATCAATATAGCGATGATATAAAAAACCTTGGTCAGATCACACAAGTACCGGCACTTGGCTTATACGCCCCAATGGGCCTGCCATTTGCGCTTGATGCTAATTCAAACCACTTAACGCAACTAACAGCTAAGGCATTTGATTTACTCGACGGCCAAAATGAAGACGGCTTTTTTGTCATGATTGAAGGCAGCCAAATTGATTGGTGTGGACATGCTAACGATGTAGCCTGTGCCATGGCCGAAATGGATGACTTTGCACAGTCGATTGAAAAAGCAAAAGCCTATATTGATAAAAACCCTGATACTTTATTAGTGGTTACTGCAGATCATTCAACTGGTGGGTTAACCCTCGGTGCGCACGGACAATATAAGTGGGATACAGAAGTTATTAAAGGCGTTAAAGCAACAGCCGTTGAGCTAACAAAGCAATTACTCGCTGCTGATGACCTAGAGCCTATTTGGCGAGCCAACACAGGTATTGAATATACACCGGCTAATAAAGTAAAACTTGAACAAGCGAAAAAAATGGGCGAAACAGCGCTTAATTTAGCCATTAAAAGTATTATTAGTGATGCCAGCTTTACTGGTTGGACAACAGGCGGACACACCGCTGTAGATGTACAAGTATTTGCCTACGGTAAAGGCAGTGAACACTTTAACGGTGCTCAAAATAATACAGATATTGCCGATAAACTAATTGGCTTTATTAAACAATAGCCATAAGCTTACGCAAAAAGCCCGAACCAGTGTTCGGGCTTTTTATTTTTTACTATTACGGGGGCTAAGCGTATATATCGACGCCTATTAAATCTTGTACTTCGGCGCGACGCTCTAAATTTGCAAATTCAGTATATGTTGAAATTGCTTTACTCACCGTTGGGCTTGGTTGGTCATAAATAGTTTGGCTATACTTTGCGTTACTGGTGCTTTGACTAAAGTATTGATTAGCAAGCTCTACACCCGCTTTACTACTTTTTACATAATCTGTGCTTGTTTTTTGACTGGCGCTATCATCCGCTAAACCTTGTGGTTTAGAGGGTATAATTTTTGTAGAGGTAACCCTTGCAGGAATATCTCCAGTAAAAAAACCAGCGCCAATTGGCAAAGTCATAGATAACTTCCAACAATAAACATATTAAAAATTATGATTTAAAAACACCCAATTTGCAACTCTTGTGCTTATTCGCGACCCGGTAGTTTTTTCCATGTTACTGTATCGCGCACATATTTAGGTTGCGCATCGCTTGCTTTAACAACCTCGCCCTTTAAAAAGGCCGTATCTACATGGCTAAGCATATAGCGAGCATCTGGCAAAGTAATGGCTGTATTTATGGTTATATTGCTAACGTTTTTAAGTGCATCAGGGTAACTTTTAAATCCCGTGCCAACGGCAATCGCGTGTAAATCTTCACTGCTTATGTGCTCTTTGCTTAATAAATCAGGTTTTATAACACACTCTTCATTTACCAACTCCATGCGTGCGTTATTTACTCGGTATTGGGCAAAATAAATTTCTCCCATGCGCGCATCTATAGCTGAATACACTACTGGTGCCTGCGTTTGTTCGTTCGCTTGCTGGGCCATAATTGCCAAGGTTGATACACCCACTAATGGTAAATTGGCTGAATAAGCTAACCCTTGTGCAATAGCAACACTAATGCGTACACCGGTAAAGCTACCTGGCCCTTGGCCAAAGCCAATAACGTCTAAGTCTTTTAATTTACACTGTGCTTTATTAAGAAGCTCATCAACTAAAGGGAGTATTTTTTGACTATGTTGCTGTGGGCATTCTTCAAAATGATGAAATGTTTGCCCCTCAAAGTGTAAAACTATAGATAACGCTTCGGTTGAGGCGTCTAGGGCAAGAATATTACTTTTAATCATTTTAGTACTCTAGTTAATGTGTTTTAAAAATGTGTTTGCATCTTGTAAGCTTCGCGTGCGGCGCATCGGCGGTAAGCTTTTTAAAAATACTTGGCCATATTGGCGCGTTACTAATCGGTTGTCGCAAATAACCAGCACGCCTTTATCTTTGTTATCTCGTATTAAACGTCCCACGCCCTGCTTGAGCGCTATAACAGCTTGCGGTAACTGTATATGAGCAAACGGGTCTTTGCCTTGCATTTGGCAATCTTGCATTTTGGCTTGCAGTAATGGGTCATCCGGTGCTGCAAAAGGTAACTTGTCAATAATAACACAGCTTAGCGTGCTACCACGTACATCAACCCCTTCCCAGAACGAGGCAGTACCTAACAATACCGCATTACCATGGCGCGTAAATTTTTCCAGTATTATACGCTTAGACATTTGCCCTTGCATATAAACTGGGTAGTCCATTTGTGTGGTTAACCCCTCAGCCACCAAATGCATCATTCGGTAACTTGTAAACAGTACAAAGCAACGCCCTTTAGCCGATTTAATCAGCTCTAGGGTTAATTTTATAATTGCATGAGGCATATTCTCTGCATGCGATTCAGGCAAATATCGTGGTAAGCATAAAAGCGCCTGATTAGGATAATCAAAGGGGCTATCAACCATCATACTTTGCGCAGGAGTAATACCTAAGCTTGCATTAAAGTGATCGAGCTTATTATCAACCGATAACGTGGCTGAGGTAAATACAAACCCTGCGCCGGTGTCTTTCATCATTTGAGCAAATTTAGCAGAGACATTAAGTGGCGTAATATTAACCGTTAAATAGCGCCGCGTGGTTTCGTACCAATAGCTAAAGCCCGTTTGTGCGGTATCAAAAACACGCTCTAACTGACCTTTAAACGCTAATGTACGCTCAAACGGATGCTCTATTTTATCACTTCGCTCTAGGCACAGTTTTAATACCTGATAAACAAAGTCTAAATCGCTAATTACCCGATGCAGCGCTGCGCAAATTAATTTATCACTGAGCTTTTCGCGCCAATCACCTCGGCTACCATCTACACCAAACTGTAAACGTAAATCAGCCACACTGGTTTCTAGCTTATTAAGGCTTTTCCCAAGCTGCAGCATATCGGGAATTTCTGCACGATAAATAGCGCGTAAATCGTTAATTAAATCCACCAGCTTTTTAGTGCTAATACTTTCACCAAAGTAGTCACTAGCAATTTCGCTAAGCTGGTGTGCTTCGTCAAAAATATAAGCGTCGGCAGTGGGCATAAGTTCGGCAAAACCGGAGTCTTTTACTGCCATATCAGCAAAAAATAAATGATGGTTTATAACCACTACATCCGCTTCGGCTGCATTCAAACGCGCTTTGCGTATATAACATGATTGAAAGTCTGGACACTCTTTGCCTAAACAATTATCGGCTGTCGAATTAACATAGGGCAGTACCTTGGCGTCTTCTTCAATACCAATACAGTCAGCTAAATCACCCGAGTGTGTTTCACTGGCAAATTTTGCAACCATAGCAAGTTGATGCATTACATCAGGATCGTCTGTTGGTACATGGGCTACATGTTGGTTTAGCCTATAAGTACACAGATAATTAGCGCGCCCTTTTAATAATGCGGTTTTTTTAGAGGCATTAAGTGCTTTTACTAGCTGAGGTAAATCGCGGTGGTATAACTGCTCTTGCAAGGCCTTAGAGCCTGTTGAGATAATTGTTTTACCCTTAGATTTAAGGGCAGGCGCTAAATAGGCAAACGTTTTACCTGTACCAGTGCCCGCTTCAACCACTAACTGCGTGCTATTTTTTAATGCATCGTTAACGGCAACGGCCATATCAATTTGAGGTTGGCGAGGCGTGTATCCATCTAAAGATAACGCTAACGGCCCGGTTGCACTAAACAGCTGTTTGATAATACCAGTCACTTTACAAAAAATAATAGCGAGATTTTACGTAAGCCTGGCTATAAGGGCAAGCCAATTGAAATTAGAATTTTGCAAAGGGGCTCACACCCCTTTACACGTTATTGTGCATTTATAGATAACGTGACATTGCTGGCATTGCTATACCCTTTTAAATCGATATACCAATTACCTGTTTGTGGCGCAGAAAACGAACAGGTTTCGCTATTGCCATTTTTATATGGCCTGCACAAGTACTCAGAATCACTAGAAGGAGTGCCAAAGTTTACATATAAATCAGCATCGCCACTGCCACCAAACATTGTTATATCTAATGATGCGTACTGCGTATTTAAACTTTGGCTAAAGCGCTGCCAGCTCCCAGCAGAAACATTTATGTTTGTAATGCTCCGATTGATAGGCTCAATACTCCCCCCTTCATTGTAACTTCCGGTTATGGATACATTTTCTATCGCATTCCATGCGTGTACCATCGCATAGTAAACTCCTTCACTAGAGGGATTAATATCGCAACGTTCATTACTACTTGAGGTAGTGCTTTTACAATCATAATCGTTCAGCGTAGGTGCTTGATTGTAGCGTACGTATAAGTCTGCATCCCCTGTGCCCCCAGTCGTAATAAATTTTAAATTGCTCGCACTTTGTGGCACAGCTAAAGTGTAAATAAACTGCTCTTTTGCAACCCCTGTGATCCCACTGAGTGTTTGCCCATTGGTTAATTGGTTATTAGTAGGAGGAACAGTATCGCCGGCATTTTTTGCCATTTCGGCAACATAACTTACTGCCAACTTGGCGAATTTACTGGCATGTTGAGCGTCAAACTGGTTATCGTTTTGGGTGTGAATAAGCGGGTTTATATCGCCCATTTTTGATTCAAAAGGCATAGAGGCTGCAAACCCTTGCTGATACCATGACGCATGATCAGAACAACCATAACCACACTGGTCAAATCCATAATTTAATTGCGGTAAGTAGGTATCTAAAAGCGCTGCTAAAAACTGATTTTGTGCATTGTTAGTGTAATCAGTCATCATGACTATATCTTCAAGGCTGCCATTATTGCCTGTCATATCAAACTGCACCATGCCCACTACATTTTTACCCTGCGATTGGTAGCTGTTTGCAATATCACTTGAACCTCTAAGGCCGACTTCTTCCGCTGCGAACGCCATAATTTGAACCGTACGCTGTGGTGTGTAATTAGTTTGTACAATCGCGCGCAGCGCCTCTGATAGCACAGCAATGCCTGAGGCGTTATCATCAGCACCGGGTGAACGTCCATTGCTGGGGTTTGACTGATTTATCGAATCAAGGTGGCCACCAATAATAACAATTTCATCTGCTTTTTCATTGCCTTCAATTGTCACTATAACCGACGATTGCGCCCAATTATGCGGGTAAGTTGCAATGCTAATATCACTGCGACTTTGCGCTATTTGTTGCCAATATGTGTTTAACCAATTTGCAGCATCTATCCCTGTTTGTGAGGTGTAATAACGATTATTAAAACTGGTTAAAGAGTTAACAGTGCTATCGAGGTTAACTGTGCTAATTGATGACATTAAATTTTGTACTGTTTGTTCGTTATCAATAGAATAACTAAATGCTAATGTATTTTGTATAGTATGCGCCGCGGCTAATTGTGTTGCGTAACTGCTCGCCTCTTGCCATGAATCATGTGCCACAAACCCACCGCACCGATTATAATTGTGGTGCATAAATTCGCTTAGATTATTTACCTGATCAGCAGGTATATTTACCAAGTCTATATTTTCAAGCGCACTTGTTGAGCGCTGTGCAAAGGGCAATCTTTGTACTAATCCATGCTGGGTATACTCATAATGTGCCGCTGCAGTTGAATCTATGCTTACCCACACTTTGTTTGTTTCACTTTGTGCTACAACGCCCATTGTAGTAAATAAGCTCAGCGCACTTAGTAGTTTAAAAGGTTTCATTGGTATTCCTTATAATTGGCAATACTGGTATCCATAAAATTAAAAAGGGGCACTAGGCCCCTGGTATCAATGTTTAATTAGCAGACACACTCAGTGTTACTGCGCTTGCATTACTGTACCCTCTTAAATCTAGGTACCAGGTACCTGATTGTGGGTTATCAAACGAACACGTTTCACTGTTGCCATTTTTATAAGGTCTACACAAATAAGTTGACGTACTCGACGCTGAACCATAATTTACATAAAGATCGGCATCGCCACTTCCACCAGAAATAGTAACGGTTAAATTACTATAGCCCGCTCCTAAGTCTTGAGTAAATCGAGCCCAGCTATTAGTTGAAACACTAATATTAGACTCGGTTCTGTTAATCGGTGTGACGCCTCCTGTTGAATTGTTAAAACTCCCAGTAAGCGATACATCAGCTATAGCATTCCATGCTTCTACCATTACATAGTAGGTGCCTGCTTGAACGTTCGAAATACTGCAGTTTTCGGTGCTTGAAGAGGTGGTACTTTTACAGTCATACGTATTCAGTGTGGGTTTACTTCCAAACATTACATATAAATCTGCATCGCCCGAGCCACCAGCGGTATTAAACTCAAGATCTGTTGCCCCCGCTGGTACATCGAGTGTAAAAAACATCTGCGCTTTTGCAGAGCCGCTGATCCCCGTACGTGCCACTTTATTTGTTAACGCTTCATCCGTAGGCACAGGCGTGCTCGAGCAATCGCTCCCTGCACTTAGGTTTGAAGTAACTCCCACTGCCGCCAATGCAGCTTGTACATCGCTTGGGTTGTAATTTAAGTCACACGCAGCGTCCATAACGCCGTTACCAGCTAAATCCCAATTTGTACTCGCACTCCAATAAAGCTGATTTGCACGTGCCATGACTACAAATGCTTTTTTAGTATCCCAGCCGGATGTAGTAGCAAGGTTATAAAATGCTTTGTTAAATACACCCGAGCTATAGTGCACATCCATGCCAGAGGTATAACTACCTTGATTATCTATAGAGCGTCCATCCTGTGATGGGTTATTCATATAGCGGAGCGCGCCATTGCCTTTAAAAATATCTTGTCCAACTAACCAATCGTTAGTGCCTTTCATGTAATACTCAGCCGCTTCACCAGCCATATCTGAAAAAGCTTCATTTAAGCCACCCGACTTACCGCTGTAAATTAAGCCAGAATTCTGTTCGGTAAAGCCATGGCTTACCTCATGCGCCGATACATCAAGGCTTACGAGTGGGTAAAAAGTGCTTTGCCCATCGCCAAAGGTCATTGCGCTGCCATCCCAAAATGCATTTTCATAATTACTTGAATAATGTACGCGCATTTTTAACTGAAAACTTAGCGGTGGCGATCCCACCCAGTCGTTATACATATTAAAAATAACGTTACCAAAATAATGAGCATCGTTAAGCGGCGAATAAGCCCCATTTATCTCTTTTACTGTATTCTCTGGGCAAGTAAATGAATGGGCTGCAGAGCCACTTGTGCCGCCATTGAGATTTATAGTTCTTACATTGGCATTATCCATAACACAGGTGTTACCAGATTGAGACACATCTAGGTTGCTAAAGTCAGTACCGTAAATGTATTTACCTGTTTTGAGATTCCCCCCTGGTCCCGTAGCATCAGCATGTTGTAAGTTATCGTAGCTGAGCAAAACCTCACCGGTATTAGCATCGATTATTTGATAAGGGCGTGATGGCGATTTGCCGTAGGTTACATACGATACTTCGTACACCAAATGCGCCTTACTTTGTTGATCAACCCAAATCGCTAACCTTGATTTCTCATTGTGTTTTTTTAAACCTTTAGTTTTTGCAGCTATGCCTACATTTTGGCTTTGAAGCATGGCTTGTTTTACAGATAATTTAGCGCTTACATCGTTTATATCGCCTTCAATATCGTACACCGCAGCGCCATTGGCTTTTTTAAGCATGCCATTTTTAAATGTAAGGCTTAAAGTGTCACCAATTACTGGTAAACCTTGATATGTTTGCTGATAACGGCGAGTTACTTCACCGTTATTACTTATAAACTCTTTTAATACAACTAACTCGTTCCTTACACTTAACCCAATCAAGTCTTTAGGGCTAGTAGATAAAATGGATGCCGAATTTGATTGCATCATGTTATTTAAAGCCGTTTGTTGATTTAGGTATTTCTTGTTCGCAGCTACTGCATCTGTTGCTTGAACCAAGGTTAAAGCAGCAAAAGTTGCTAATGTGATTTTTGATAAATTCACGTTTACGCTCCGTCAAAATATTTAGTTTGTAGTGGATTTGTATTAACCGGAACTACTTGTACCCGATTAAGGATCAAGCTTATGTTACAAATTTGAGTTATGAAAATTAAACATTTAATTTACAAGTAAAGTATTAGGAAACGTAAGAACAACAGAAACTACAGTAGGTTGAAAAACACACAAAATCAGTAAAACCTTAAACAGATACAAATTGTATACATATATTTACACTAAATTACACTATTACACCCACAAAATAGCCGCGTTTACTTTATTCAATTAACGGCATTAATTAGCCATTACGTTGCCTAGGCAACTTTGTATTAATCTCTTCATTACAAGCAATAACACCAGTAAATTTGCATTAACTATATGTCTCCTAAAGACATAAAAAAAGTGCTAAAAGCCCCATAAATACTGTGACACAGCCTAGTCACAGGAGTAATATACGGCTCGTTTAATTCGCTCTTTTTTGTTCTCTAAAATAAATTTAAGGTTAGCCAATGAATGCTTGGTATCTCATTTGTTTTCTCTCTGCTATCGCAATTTTTATTGCTTATGCAAACCAGTATGTTCTTAAAATGCAAACAACGATTGCTATAACAACGGGCTCGGTTGTTATATCGTTGTTATTAATTATTTCAGTTAAGTTATTAGGCGATACAACTGCATTGGAAATGACGCAAGTTGTAGCCAGTATTAATTTTAATGAATTGCTTTTAAAAGGCATGCTTGGATTTTTGTTATTTGCAGGTGCTTTAGAAATTAACCTGTTGGCACTGCGTAAACAACGATGGGAAATAACCGCTTTAGTTTTGTTCTCTACCGTAGTCTCTACTTTTTTAATTGGCTATTTAAGTTTTTATATTTTTGCCGCTCTTGGCTGGCCCGTCCCTTTTATTTATTGTTTACTTTTTGGCGCCTTAATAAGCCCAACCGATCCAATTGCTGTACTGGCAATTATTAAACAATTACGCGCCCCTGAAGGTATTTCGGTACAGGTAGAAGGCGAGTCTTTATTTAACGATGGTATTGGTTTGGTAATTTTTACTACGCTGTTTTCTGTTGCATTTTTTGGCACCGATGCCAACCCAGCCGACATTGCAGAGCTGTTTTTTGTTGATGCCATAGGTGGAATCGTGTTTGGTTTAGCAATGGCCCTTGTGGGTCACTTTTTAATTATTAACTGTAAAGATGTAAATATACGCCTATTAATAACCTTAACCATTCCAACTGCGGGCTTTGCCGCTGCCAATGTATGGGAAATATCTGGTGCGCTTGCCATGGTAACCAGTGGTATTATTTTAGGTAATATTACTCGCGCAAAAGCAACCGAGCGCACAGGGCCTGAAAACACGCGCTATATTAAAGACTTTTGGCACGCCACCGACAGCTTTTTAAACGCTTTGTTGTTTTTGATTATTGGTATGCTGATTGTCACTATGCCAGTAACAATGGGTGAAATTGGCTTAGGCCTTGTTATGATCCCTGCTATTTTATTAGCACGTTTTATTAGTGTTGGTGCACCATTTGTAATATTTAAGCGCTTTAAAAACTACGACAAACACAGCGTTAAAATTTTAACTTGGGGTGGTTTACGTGGCGGTTTAGCATTAGCTATGGCTGCAGCTATTCCTCGTGATCAAGTATTTATATCAGGCAGTGATCTGCATGATTTAATCGTTATTGTGACCTATGTTGTGGTTATATTTTCTATTATTGTGCAAGGTTTAACTATCTCTCCTCTCATTCAAAGTAGTATTAAATCTGCCGAGCAAAGTCACTAAGTTTTCTTTATTAAACCCGCAGTCTATTCACTGCGGGTTAGCTATTTATGGGGGATTATTTTTAGCACGGTTTTATTTATTTTAAGCGTAATAAAAATAGTTTTAATTTTAAATGTTTTTTATAGGGCTAATTATGTCCAGTAAGTATACAAGTGTTTTTTCGTTATTTTATGGCATTACACGTCGCCACGTTTTTCTCTTTCCTTTGTTCTTACTCACTTTTTTATGTTTTTCTGCTTTTGCCTCAACGCCTGCTGAGCAAGCTAAGATTAAACAAATATCGCAACTTGCAGAGTACGTAGGGGTTGATTACGCTGGCGCGGTGCAAAAAGGCGAGGTAGTCAGTAAAGACGAATTTCAAGAAATGTCTGAGTTTGCAAATTTAATAAGCACGCTAGCCACACAGTTAAGCAGTGCTAATAATCAATACAGTCATATAAAAATACAAGCTGGCGCCTTACATAACGCCATTATAAATAAACAAAGCGTACAAAGTGTTCGTGCTGCGAGCTCAAAGCTTAGGGAGTCTATGCTTGAATTTATGCCGCAGCTTTCTTTGCCTTCATCTTTATTACCCCTAAAACAAACAAAGGCACTTTTTTCAGAAAACTGCTCTATGTGCCATGGCATAAATGGACAAGGTGATGGCCCACTTGCTAAAGGTTTAATACCACAGCCCACCAACTTTACGGATAAAGAGCGAGCCACAAATCGCACAATGATGGGATTATATGAAGCTGTATCCAATGGCATAGACGATACGCCAATGGTTGCTTTTAGCCAATTTAATGAGCAACAACGTTGGTCACTCGCCTTTTATGTAGGCAGTTTAGCTTTTCAAGATATAACTAAGCCGCAACACAATAACCAGACAATCAGCACTTCAGACATCATTAATCTTAATCCTGCGCAGCTTTCACAAAATCAATCCCCTGCCCAAGTTCAATTTATTAAGTGGCTGCGCGGTAATCCAGAACACTTATTTAAAAACAAAGCTCAGCCACTTCGCGTTGCACGCTCGCAACTTATTGCAGCGCAAAATGCACATGCTAATGGTGAGTATGCCAAAGCCAGCGAACTGGCTATCAGTGCCTATTTAGATGGCTTTGAGCTGATAGAAAATAACTTAAATGCATACGATGAAAGCTTGCGTAAAAGCATTGAAGTACAATTGATGAACTTACGTAACACATTCAAAAATGAAAAAAACACCGAGCTTGTCGGTGCGCAAGTTAATGCTGTACTTGCACAATTAACAAAAGCAAACAACCTACTTAATGACACCACACTCAGCGATGGTGCCTTGCTATCAGCCAGTTTAGTTATTTTGCTACGCGAAGGCCTAGAGGCACTATTAGTAGTTATTGCGCTAATGACCGTACTTATAAAAACCAAACGCCAAGATGCGCTTAAATACGTTCATATTGGCTGGGTAATGGCCCTTATAGCAGGTGGCTTAACATGGGCAGCAGCGCAAACATTAATACAAATAAGTGGTGCCAGCCGCGAAGTAATGGAAGGTATAGGCGCCCTATTTGCAGCTATTATTTTGCTATATGTTGGGGTATGGATGCACAGTAAAACCAGTGCTCAGCAGTGGCAGGCATATATTCAGCAAAATATTAATACGCGATTAGAGTCTGGCACACTATGGGGGCTCGCGGGTCTCTCGTTTATAGCGGTATATCGTGAAGTGTTCGAGACGGTATTATTTTATCAGTCGTTATTAACGCAAAGCTCGCAAGCACAGTATTCATCGGTGGCTATTGGGTTTGCATTGGGTGTGGTTTTATTAGCGCTTATTGCATGGGTGTTAGTTAAATATTCGATTAAGTTACCTATTGCTAAGTTTTTTGCGTATACAACTTATTTATTATTTGCACTTGCCTTTGTATTAATGGGTAAAGCTGTCATTGCATTACAAGAGGCTGATTTAGTCGCGATTAGTGTAATGCCGATAAACTTTGATATTGCACTACTGGGTTTAAAATCTACGTGGCAAGGCTTTATAGCCCAACTTACTGTAGCTGTTATATTTAGCTTTTACATTATTAAAGCTAAAAAACGCTAGCAAACACATCCTTAATAGTAAGAAGTTGTGCGTGGCTTTTTACTTTTAAGGGTTTAGATCATGCCCATGTATCTAAATGTTTATTCCCTTCGTCATCTACGGTAATCGCTTTTTCATTAGCTGCACTTGCACTTTTTTTGCCCTGCGCCTGCGCTAATCTTTTTTTGTTGAGCGTCTGCTTTTTTTCATTTTCAAGCTTAATTTTTTGCGCTTGCGGCATATTTTGCACACCTGCAATATGAAATGTACTTTTTGGTTCAAGCTCTAACCGTGAAATTTTCCCTAAAAAAGGGATCATTATATCCATACTCCCCTCCTTAACTTGTTTATTAAAAATTAGATAAATTGACCAACAAAGCCCAATTTGCCTACAATTTAAACATTAAAACAACTAAAAATACTGTTTAGCTCTCAATATTATCGGCAGTTATAAGATATGCTTTAATTTGGTAAAAAAAAACTTGCCTTAGCTAGACGGTTTATGTTTTTATGAATGCGAAATTTATTGAAACAGATTAAAGCTTAACGCTCACTAAATAGCGGTAGGCAAAATAGGATACAAAAATGCGCTTAAACCTGACAACAGTACATCATCACCACCATTCACCGGAATAACCTGTCAGGTCTTTCGCTGAGAGGTTATTCCTAAAAGGAACCTCTGGCGATTCAAAACACATTGATTCATTTTCGCCCTGAGGTTCCCCTCGGGGTTTTTAGTTTTTAAATTAAAGGAAAATGAATAATGAGTAACACAAATCGTCTACGTATCGCCATCCAAAAAGGCGGTCGCCTGTCTAAAGATTGTCAAGATTTACTAAAGCAACTAGGTGTTAAATTAAACCTACGTGAGCAACGCTTAATTGCACACTCAACCAATATGCCAATTGACGTACTTCGTGTGCGCGATGACGATATTCCGGGCTTAGTAATGGACGGTGTTTGTGATTTAGGTATTGTTGGCGAAAACGTACTAGTAGAAGTACAAGCCGAACGTGAACGCCAAGGTGTACCAAGCGAAGTTAGCAAACTAGCAAAACTAGACTTTGGTTACTGCCGCCTTGCACTTGCATGGCCACAAGAGCTTGGTCCACGTGATAAAAGCTGGTTTGAAGGCAAACGTATTGCAACAACCTACCCAGAAATTTTAACGCAGTGGTTAAAACGCGAAGGCATTAATGCAAGCACTGTAATGCTTACAGGCTCAGTAGAAGTAGCACCCCGTGCCGGTCTTTCAGATGCAATTTGTGATTTAGTTTCTACCGGTGCAACGCTTGAAGCGAACGGCTTGATTCAAGGTGATACAATTTTAGAATCAAACGCGTGTTTAATTCAAAATAAAGACCTGCAAGATGAAGACAAACTAGCACTAATCAATAAGCTTATGCCGCGCCTTCGTGGTGTTAAACAGGCTAAAGAAAGCAAATACATTATGCTACACGCGCCAAAAACTAAACTTGATGAAATTTGCGAAATTTTACCAGGCTCTGGCCAACCTACTCTACTTGCACTTGCTGGTAACGAAGAGTACGTAGCGCTACACATGGTAAGCAGCGAAACATTATTTTGGGAAACAATGGAGCAGCTTAAAGCCCTAGGCGCTAACTCTATTTTAGTAATGCCAATTGAAAAAATGATGGAGTAAGTACCATGCTTCGTTGGAATGAGGAATCTTCACAAGTACAAGCAGCGGCGCTAATGCGCCCTGCGGTTTCTGCCAGCGCAAAGGTTGAAGCTATATGCCAAACAATTATGAGCGATGTGAAAGAGCAAGGTGATAAAGCCTTACTTGATATGGCTAAAAAGTTTGATAATAGAGCTAACCCTCGTTTACGTGTACCGCTTGATGAAATAAACGCATCAGAGCAAGCACTAAGCGCAGAGCTTAAATACGCAATTGACACCGCTTATGCAAACGTTAAACGTTTTCACGAAGCGCAATTGCCTAAAGATATTAAGTTATCAACCCAACCTGGCGTTGAATGTGAACTGAAATATCAGGCCATCGAAGCTGTAGGTATTTATGTACCTGGTGGCAGTGCTCCACTGCCATCATCGGTTATTATGCAAGGTGTACTTGCACAATTAAGTGGTGCTAAAACCGTCGTACTTGCCACCCCTGTGCAAGGTGATGAAAGCATTAACCCTGCGATATTATATGCAGCTAAGTTATGTGGCATTACAACTTTAATTGAAAGTGGTGGCGCAGGTGCAATTGCCGCAATGGCCTACGGCACTGAATCAGTGCCTAGAGTGAACAAAATTTTTGGCCCAGGTAATAGCTTTGTAACGATGGCAAAACAGCTTGTTGCGCAAACAATTCCTGGTATGGCAATCGATATGCCAGCAGGCCCCTCTGAAGTACTAGTTATTGCAGATGAGCGTGCAAACCCAGAATTTATAGCGGCAGATTTACTCTCGCAAGCTGAGCACGGCGCAGACTCGCAAGTTATTTTATTGTGTAACAGCGAAAGTATCATTGAGCAAACGCAGCAGGCACTTACACGCCAACTTGCTAAATTAAGCCGCAAAGAGACAGCCGAGCAAGCTCTGGCTAATTCATCACTTATTTTAGTCGACTCTGTTGAGCAAGCATTTGACGTATCAGCGCAATATGGCCCTGAGCACTTAATTTTGCAATTAGCAGATTCAACACCTTACTTAGATAAAGTAAAAAATGCAGGCTCGGTATTTGTTGGCGACTACACGCCAGAATCAGCGGGCGATTACGCATCGGGTACTAACCACGTGTTACCTACCTACGGTTACAGTGCAACCTATTCAAGCTTAAACTTGCTTGATTTTTTCCGCACTTACACAGTACAAACTATAAGTAAAAGTGGCCTAACACAGCTGTCAAAAGCTATTTTGCCACTAGCAGATGCAGAAGGCCTTGATGCACACGCAAATGCGGTTTCAATTCGTTTAGAGGCAATTAAAAATGAGCAATGAGAGCGCACAAGCGACTAGCTTATTACCACAAAATATTGCAGCTCTTGCTGCCTATAGCTCTGCTAAAAGTGAAAAGCTAACAGGGTCAACGTGGTTAAATGCCAATGAAAGCCCGTACGCTAAAAATATTGAGCTGAGTATTGAAGATTTAAATCGCTACCCAGATCCACAGCCGCAATTGGTTATTGACCGCTATGCTGCGTATGCAGAGCTTGAAAGCGAAAACGTATTAATGACGCGCGGCGCCGATGAAGGCATTGAGCTTTTAGTACGTACCTACTGCGAACCTGCAAAAGACAGCATTGCGTTATTTTTGCCAACCTACGGTATGTACAAAGTAACCGCTGATACGCACAACGTTGCAATCAATGGCTTAACCCAAGCGCTATTACTTGATGGCAGTGTTGATGAAATAGTTGAGGCTGTGGGCAGCTCAAAATTGGTGTTTATTTGTAATCCAAATAACCCAACCGGTAGCATAACCTCCCTTGAAAAAGTAAAAGCAATTGCAACAGCGCTTGCCGGTAAAGCTTTAGTTATTGTTGATGAAGCCTACATTGAGTTTTGCCCTGAGCAAAGTGCTACAGCGCTGATTAACGAATATAGTAATGTAGTGGTACTGCGCACTTTGTCTAAAGCGTTTGCGCTTGCAGGGCTAAGAACCGGTTTCACACTTGCACAAGAAAGTGTACTTGCACCTATTCGTAAAGTGATTGCGCCGTATCCGGTATCGGGTGTGGTAGCAAGTATTGCAGCACAAGCCATAGCGCCTGATGCCATTACATCAATGCGCCGACAAGTGACTATTTTAAATAGTTTAAAAGCTAAACTTGTACAGTGGTTAAACGCATCCCCTGCTGCATTAAAAATTCTCACTGGTGAAGGTAACTTTGTTACCTTAAAATTAGCCGACAAAAACTACTTTAAAGTAGCACTTGAACAAGGCTTAGTGATGCGCGCGTTTACCCTATACGGTGAAGACGATTGGCTACGTATCTCCATTGGTAATGAGCAAGAACTTGAGCAAGTAAAAATTTGGTTAGATGGCCTTGATAAGCCAGCAACCTCACCTCTTTTATCAGGACAAGAAGTATCATGAGTAACCCCTATTTATTTATTGACCGTGACGGCACCATAATTGAAGAGCCAATCACCGACAAACAGGTAGACAGCCTAGAAAAATTAGCGTTTTTACCTGGTGTTATCCCGGCATTATTACAGTTACAAGCCGCAGGGTACCGCTTAGTAATGGTATCTAACCAAGATGGCTTAGGCACAGACAGCTTCCCGACTGCTGACTTTGATATAGCACAAGATAAAATGATGGACATACTGCAAAGCCAAGGCATTAGCTTTGATGAAGTATTGATTTGTCCACACTTTGACGAGCAAAACTGTGATTGCCGTAAACCTAAAACAGGTTTATTAACTGAGCTTATGCGCTCTGGCAAAGTTGATTTAGCTCGCTCATACGTGATTGGCGATCGCCAGACCGATATTGGCCTTGCTCAAAACTTATGTTGTGAAGGCATTTTGTATGATGGTAGCTGGCCTGCCATTGTTACAAAGCTTACAACTGCCAATCGCGAAGGCCGTGTTACGCGTAACACCAAAGAAACCCAAATTGATGTAGCCATAAACCTAGATCAAACTAAAAACGGTAGCATTGAAACAGGCCTTGGCTTTTTTGATCATATGCTTGATCAAATTCGCACCCACGCCAACATTGGTCTAAATATTAAAGCGAAAGGCGATTTACACATAGACGAGCACCACCTTGTTGAAGACATTGGTATTGCTCTTGGTGTTGCGCTTAAACAAGCGCTGGGCACTAAGTCGCAAATAGCGCGCTATGGTTTTGCGCTACCTATGGATGAGTGTAAAGCAGAGGCACAAATTGATTTATCGGGCCGCGCTTCATTTGTATTAAACGCTAACTTTAGCCGTGAAAAAGCCGGCGATTTAGACGTACAAATGGTTGAGCACTTTTTCAAAAGCTTAAGCGATAATGCCGCTATTAGCCTTATTTTATCGGTGAGCGACGGTAACTGTCATCACCAAGTAGAAGGCTTATTTAAAGCGTTTTCACGTGCCCTTCGTATGGCAGTAGCACAAGACACGACCCAACAAACAGCCAGCTCTAAGGGATGTTTATGATTGCCATAATTAATACCGGGTGTGCCAATATAAATTCAGTTCGTTTTGCCTTTGAACGCTTAGGTCAAACGCCAACAGTCATTACCTCGCCAGAGCAATTAGCCGGCTTTGAGCGTGCTATATTACCAGGCGTTGGACATGCATCTGTTGCCATGAAACGCCTTGTAGATAACGGCTGGCAACAAGCTATAAACGAATACCAGCGCCCTCTTATGGGAATTTGCTTAGGTATGCAGTTACTGTGCGAAAGCACCGAAGAAGGTAACGTACAATGCTTAGGTAAAATACCAGGCCAAGTAAAAGCCCTTGATGTTGGCAGTTTAACGTCGCCGCATATGGGTTGGAATAACTTAAGCATTAATAAAGAGCATGCACTTACTAAAGGGTTAACACAAGACGAGCAAGTGTACTTTGTACATAGCTTTGCGCACACCGTAAACGATGCAACACTTGTAAGCGGCGAATACGGCCAAACCTTTTCAGCCATAGTTGCAAAAGACAACTACGCTGGCATGCAATTTCACCCAGAGCGCAGTGCAAAAGTAGGCACACGTTTATTACAAAATTTTGTTGATTGGCAGTTATAAACGGCCCATTAACCAACAATAAAGAGATTATTTGTGATTATTCCAGCATTAGACGTATTACAAAATCAAATTGTTCGTTTATACCAAGGTAAGTACGACACCGCTCAGTTTTACCCTTTTGAGCTTGGCGCACGTTTAAAAGAATACGCCGACAGCGGCGCAGGTAAATTGCACCTTGTAGATTTAGAAGGCGCACGCGATCCAAGTAAAAAACAGTGGCAACATATTCAAGCTGCAACTAAAGCGCTTAACGTACCGTATCAAGTGGGCGGCGGTATTCGCTCAGAGCAAGATGTAAGCGATTGGCTAAAAGCCGGTGCTAACCAAGTTGTTATTGGTTCTATGGCGGTAGAAAAACGCGAGCAAGTAAAAGCCTGGATTGAACAATTTGGCGCCGAGCACTTTGTTATTGCTCTTGATGTAAATAAAACAGCCACAGGCTGGGCACCTGCTACGCACGGTTGGTTGAGCGAGTCAGAATTTGGTTTACTTGAGCTTGTTGATTTTTACGTAAGCTTGGGCGTTATTGACTTTTTATGTACGGACATCAGTAAAGATGGCACCATGACTGGCCCATCGTTTGAGCTTTACGAAGATTTAACTCGCCATAACAGCAGCATTAAAGTGCAAGCTTCGGGTGGCGTAAGTTCACTTGATGACATTAAAAAGCTTAAAGAGCTTGGTGTAGGTGGCGTTATTTTAGGTAAGTCACTACTTGATGGCGCATTTAGTGTTGAGGAGGCGTTGGCATGTTATCAAAACGCATAATCCCGTGTTTAGATGTAAAAGACGGCCAAGTAGTAAAAGGCGTTAAATTTAAAGGCCACGAAATAGTGGGCGATATTTTAACAATGGCAAAAGCATACAGCGATGCCGGCGCCGATGAACTGGTTTTTTATGAAATCAGCGCAAGTGTTGAAAAACGCCTACTTGATGTAAATTGGGTAGAGAGCATTGCCCGCCACATCGATATTCCATTTTGTGTGGCTGGCGGTATTAAATCGGTAGCCGATGCAGCACGTGTACTAGAGAGTGGCGCTGACAAAATAAGTATTAACAGCCCCGCTATTGCCCGCCCTGAGCTTATAAAAGAGCTACATGATGAATTTGGTAAGCAATGTGTTGTTGTAGGTATTGATAGCTTTTACGATGAAGTGACCGGCGAATATTTAGTGTATCAATTAACCGGCGATCCTAATGCATCAAGCCGTACACGTTATAAAACCGAGGAATGGGTTAAACGCGTACAAGACTTAGGCGCAGGCGAAATTGTTTTAAACTGTATGAACCAAGATGGCGTACGAAACGGTTACGACAATGAGCAGCTAAGTAAAATGCGCGCATTATGTAATATTCCTTTAATCGCATCAGGCGGTGCAGGCTGTATGCAAGATTTTGTTGATGTATTTAAACAAAGCGAAGTAGATGGCGCATTGGCAGCAAGCGTTTTTCACAAAAATGTGATTAACATTGGCGAATTAAAACAATTTTTAACTGATAACCAAGTGGCAGCAAGACTATGCAAGTAACACAACAAAACCAAACTCAAGTAGATTTTGCTAAAAGCGAAATGATCCCCGCGATTGTTCAAGATGCTCGCTCTGGTGTTATTTTAATGCAAGGCTTCATGAACAGCGAAGCACTAAAGGTAACGCTTGAAAGTAACAAAGTAACCTTTTACTCGCGTTCAAAGTCACGTTTATGGACCAAAGGTGAGTCATCAGAAAACTACTTAAACGTAGTATCTGTGCATACCGATTGTGACTACGACTCAATTTTAGTACTGGCTAATCCAGAAGGCCCAACATGTCACTTAGGCACACAAAGCTGCTTTGGTGATGACGCAAAACCTAGCCTAAGCTTTTTAGCTCAATTAGAAGATGTGATTGTTGAGCGTAAAAACGACGACCCATCAAAAAGCTACACCGCTTCATTATTTGCTAAAGACTTAAGCCGTAGCTGTCAAAAAGTGGGCGAGGAAGGCGTAGAAGTCGCGCTTGCTGCAATGAAACACGATAACGATGAACTTACTAATGAATCGGCTGATTTAATATACCACCTTACTGTATTGCTACAACGCCAAGGCTTAGCTCTTGAAGACGTTGTAAAATGCCTACAAGGTCGCCATAAATAATACAGCTGCTTTGTTTTAGCGCATTTACAGGCCCATATTTTATGGGCCTTTTTACGTTATGGTATTTATTTTTTTACATAGGTTGCGTATGGTGCAGCTTATCTAATTCTTTTAGCGTTGCTTATGAATAAATCAATTATCACAGCCTTATCCTTATTGGTATTAACAGGTTGTGTAAGCCAAAAAGCCCCTGCGCCCAAAATAGTAAAAACGCAAAACACGTGTAGCCCACTAAACACATTACTTAATGCGCACGCTAATGGCTTTAATGCAGTAAAAGCAAATAAAGTGGGGAATGATTTTATAAACCAGTGGCATGCTAATACCCATTTTATAGGCAATACCTGCACCATTACTCAACATAATAAGCAGTTTAGTTATCAATGCACGAGTGAAAACAAACAAGCCCATGCCACAAATCTACATATACAAACAGTGGATAAAATACGTCAATGTGTAGCGTCACAAGGCTGGTACGAAAATACGAAAGAGTCAGCAACCTCGATGAGTAGTAACTTTGTTTTGGATGAAGCTCACCCAGTTATCACCTTATTTACCTCTCAAAGCAGAACGCGCTATATTACCCGTTTTGAAATTGCTCCACCGCTAGGAAATTAAATGCAAAAACCCACACACTCAAACACTAAGTTAAAAACAGACTGTTTAGGCATATGTGAGCGCCGCAGCGGTTATTGCACTGGCTGCGGGCGAACTAATGAAGAAATATTTGATTGGATAATCCTCAGCCAAGAAGAAAAAAACGCCATTTTAGCGCAGCCGCGAGCTGACTTAAAAAAGCCATAAATTTGCCACTTGCGTGTAACAGCCCCCCTTTAGTATTGCTAAAAACGGTAGGGGGTGAACATCATGGCAGCATTATTTGTAATAAACTTAGCGCGCTCCGCGCAGCGACTCGCAAATACTCAAACGCAACTGGCACGTGTTAACTTGCCATTTGAACGGATTGATGCCGTAGATGGCGCACAATTGAGTACACAACAAAAGTTCCTACATTACAGCCCGCAATTGAATAAACAGCAGTATCACTATCCGCTTAGCAATGGTCAAATCGGCTGCTATTTAAGCCACCGTAAAGCATGGCAAAAAATAGTTGATGAAAAACTAGATTACGCGATTGTGCTCGAAGATGACTTTTATATTGATGAGAGCATTCATAATGCGATAAAAAATATTGAGCAGCTACAGCAGCCCTGGCAGCTTATTAAACTCGCCGCTTATGAAAACCGCACTCGCCCTATTGCCTATCAGCAAAACCTAAATAACCACCAGCAATTAGTCATACATAAAAAGCTAATGACTGGCTGTTGTGCTACGGCAATAAGCTATGAAGGGGCTAAGCAATTACTTAAAGCCACAGCTCAATTTGGCCGCCCTGTAGATTGCGATTTACAACATATTTGGGAAACCCACGTAAATGGTTTTTCGCTTATGCCATACCCTGTTTCGCAAAATACAGACATACAGAGCGATATTGCAACTTGCGCTCCTAAAACCAAGGTTAAAAAAGCTTTTTTGCGGCGTAAAGCACAACAAATTAAAAGCTGTATTTTTAATAAGGTTTATACAAGCGCCTTTGTAAAAAATTTTAAACAGAATGAAAAAGGAGCCTCAAAGGCTCCAAGTTTAATTACTCAACGCTTATAACATCCTTAAAAGTTGAGAACCTGGTATGCCCGTTTGTGGTAATAATGCGGGGGTAACTGCAAATGCTTCTGGAATTTTACTTTTGATTTCGTTCATTTTTTTGCGGTTATTTTGTTTATCATAAACATAGTATTTAAGGATATTTCCGTATACATCATCTTTTGCATCAACCTGCTCTAGGGTTTTTAATGCCTTATCGTAATCAGCAAGGTAAATGTATGCCAGTGCTAAGTTATCAGCAGAGCCAACATGTAGTTTCCCTTCAAGCTGTTTTGATAAATCTTCAAGTTCTACAACTGCAAGCTCATAACGCCCTAGTTGTATATACGCGGTTGCTAGTGAATTTTTTAAAAAGTAAGGCGGGTTACTACCAGGCTCATACCATTTTTCGTAAGCACTCAGTATATCTTCATATTGCTCAAGTTTAGAGTAAACATGATCTAGCAGCCTAAAGCTTTGTAGTTTAATTTCAGCTTCTTCAAAGCCAGCAAGTTTATCTCTATTTAAGTGCCATTGTTGTATGCCTTGCGCAACTTGGTTTAACAGTTCAGGGTTGTCACTTTTTGCCCCTGCTGCACTTTTAAGAAGCTGTGCAAGTTGTTGATTATATTCTTCACTTTTAACAGGAGCCTGAGACGTATTATTACTTTTCTGCTTGTTATCTGAGCTACCATCTACAATTTGAGCTGCAGCTAAAGCACTAAAAGACATTGCCGCCGCAACCATAACCAAATATTTACTTTTCATTGTTTTTTCCTTGTTTAACATTTTGATCCTCTGAATATTAAAACTCTTAGACTGAGCAATATTCAAAAGTGGGGGGGTAAAAAAGTTAGGTGAGCTTTTAGCACTTTGCTCTTGTAGCAATAAACTGGCTAAATCTAATTGGTATTTACCTTTTAGCTTTTGCATACACAACTCATCACAGCTAAGTTCGAGTTGCTCTCTTGCTAAACCAGTTAACTTTAAGCAAATAGGATTCCACCAAAAAACGCTTTCTATAAAACAAATAAGCCACGTCCAATAAATATCACCTTGTTGTAAATGGGTTACCTCGTGCTGAATGACTGAATCTAATTCTTTACGATTTACCATCGTAGACTCTAACCAAATAACAGGCTTTATTAATCCTGTAGCAAAAGCGGGCTCTGTATGGGTTGTTAGTCTAATTGAATACTGATTGTTGATGTGTTTAAGTTCAGGACTTGGCTTTGAGTTAATGTATAAATTTTTTATAAGCTTTACATATAAGCCCATGCGTAATAAAAACAATCCAAAACCAGCTAAAACTAGAACCATAAAAACAATACTAAGTGATGGCAATAAGTCCCATATACTCATATCGCTTTGTAATTCATCCTTAATTACTACTTGTTCAGCGTTTGGTATTAATGCTTTAACATCGGGAATCAATTGCGCCACGTTGAATGTGTAACGATTTGCCCCTTCAAATAACGGTAGCTGGGAAAAGTACTGCCAAGGGACAAACCAACATGCCAAGGCAATCATTAACATGTAAAAGTTTAATCGTGCAGGGGCATTTTTTAATCCTTTTACTGTAAGTAAAATACATAAGCTAATAAGCGTGCAAGTTAGTAAATAATCCGTCATTACCCTCTCCTTTAATCTAACTTCTTATTTTTTAAAAGCGTTTGTAAGTATTCTATATCTTCATCATTTAGCTTTTCTTCTTTGATAAAGTGGGCAATTAAACTACGAGAATTACCTTTAAAAAATCGTTGCATAAAACTAGGCATAGCTTGCTCCGATAACGCGTCTTGAGTCACGATTGTTCTAAAAACAATGGCTCGCCCTTCATGTCCACAGCGCTCAATCGCTCCTTTATGTTCTAACCTATCTACAATAGTTTTGACTGTTGTATAGGCTACTTGTTTATCAGCTAAAAGCACTTTATGTAGTTGACTCGCAGTACAAGGTTCTTCCTGCCAGAGCAGCTGCATAATATCCATTTCAAAATCACTAAGTTTCATTGTCGATCCTATTACTACACTTGTAGTGGTACTGTTACAAATGTAGTAGTAAGAAATCTTAGTGTCAATACAAAGTTGTTATATGAATAAAAAATAAACGGTAGGAATATAAAAGTCTCAGGAAGGCTTTAAGATAAAGACTTATAAAACAAGAAGGTACAATTATTAATTGATTTTAGTAAAACATAAAAAACGAGAGTATATTTTCAACTAACGCTTTTTATGTTTTAAGCTTTTTATGAAAGGTAGTGAGGTAACTATGCTTTATCGAGCGCTTGGCTTACATCGGCAATTATGTCAGCAATGTTTTCAATACCGACTGATAGGCGAATTAAATCACGGCTCACACCTGCGTTTGCAAGCTCTTCATCATTTAATTGGCGGTGTGTAGTTGACGCTGGGTGACAAGCCAGCGATTTAGCATCGCCAATATTAACTAAACGCAAGATCATATTAAGCGCATCAATAAAGCGCGTGCCTGCTTCAAGGCCGCCCGCGATACCAAAGCTTAAAATGCCTGAGGCTTTACCACTGGTGATTTTTTGGCTCATTGCATTATATGGGCTTGATGTTAAACCAGCGTAGTTAACCCAAAGTACTTTAGGGTGATTTTCTAAGTATTCAGCCAGTTGCTGCGCGTTTTCGCAGTGACGATCCATTCGTAAACCTAAGGTTTCTAGGCCAATTAAAATGTCAGATGCGTTTTTGGGCGCAAGTGCTGCACCGGTATTTCTAAGTGGCACTACTCTACAACGACCAATAAAGGCTGCTTCTGCAAAGGCATCGGTATAGACCACATTGTGATACGACGGATCGGGCTCGTTCATCATTGCAAAGCGTGTGGCATTGGCTTTCCAATCAAATTTACCTGAATCAACAATCATACCGCCAATAGCTGTACCGTGTCCGTTTATATACTTTGTCAGTGAATGAACCACTATATCGGCACCTAACTCAAATGGGCGGCATAAATACGGGGTCGCAACGGTATTATCAACAATAAGTGGTACCCCTTTACTATGAGCAATGTTAGCTAAACGCTCAATATCGACAATATTACCTGCCGGGTTACCAATGGACTCACAAAATACTGCGCGGGTATTATCATCAATCGCGTCTTCAAAGGCGCTAAAATCATCAGCCTTAATCATGCGTGCTTCAATACCTTGGCGCGGTAACGTATGAGCAAATAAGTTATATGTACCGCCATATACTTGGCTGGTGCTCACAATATTAGTGCCTACTTCACACAAGCATTGAATAGCATAGGTAATAGCTGCCATGCCCGAGGCTACCGCTAGCGCGCCAATGCCCCCTTCCATTGCAGCAATACGCTGTTCAAGTACGGCATTGGTTGGGTTCATTATGCGGGTATAAATATTGCCTGGTACTTTTAAGTCGAATAAATCAGCGCCATGCTGCGTATTATCAAACGTGTAAGATGAGGTATTATAAATAGGCACTGCTGCTGATTTAGTGGTTTCTTCAGACTCGTAACCATGGTGCAGTGCTAATGACTCTAGTTTCATAATTATTTCCTTCAATATTGTGATGATTAAACCTAGCATCATTAGCTTATAAAATGCACATGAATTAAATTAATGAATTATGAGTGTCAGGGGTATTAAAGTTTGCGGGATGAGTTTTACTCAATCTAGTGGGTGTTTTATTTAACTACGTAGGTTTTGTTTTATCTAAATACCAAAGCAGTAGCAGTAAAGCCTATCATATTAATGCGTAGCGTTATTTGGCTTAAGGGTTTAAATACTAAATGCGGTGGGCGGCTCAATTTACGCTATTTAAAGCTCAATGGGTTTTAGGTTAACACTTATAATAAATGTACTTATAACGCTTTAAAATCAAGTAACTGTAGCGCAGGCAGCGGTTTACTAAAATAGTAACCTTGAATCAAATCGCAATTTAGCTCGGCTAATAATTTTTGTTGTGCTGATGTTTCTACGCCTTCAGCTACCACACTTAAGCCTAAGCTATGCGACATTGCAATTGTGGCTTTAACTAAGCTGTAGTCTTCTTGGTTTTCGGTAATACCACAAATAAAGCTGCGATCTATTTTTAATACCTCAAACGGATATTGCCTTAAATAGCTAAGCGATGAGTAGCCTGTGCCAAAGTCATCCATAGATAGTTTAATATCGAGCTTATTAAGTGCATGCAATGACTCTGTAATATTGGTTTGTACGCTCATTAACACGCCTTCGGTTATTTCAAGCTCGACATTTTTAGCACTTACTCCGGTTTTTTCTAACGTGCTTACTATAAAACTTAGCAGCTCTGAATCTCTAAATTGGCTTGGTGATAAATTAATTGCCATGCTGTAGTTTTGTTGAGAGCTTGCCTGCCACTGCGTTAAAAATGCTAATGCCTGCTCAATAACAAACTTTCCAATAGGAATAATTAAACCTGTTTGCTCTGCTAACGGAATAAACTCATCGGGCATAACCTTACCAAGCACACTATTGTTCCAGCGTAATAGCGCCTCAGCCCCAATTATTTTAAGTGTTTTAGCATCGCATTTAGGTTGGAAATACAATTCAAATTCGTTTTTTTCAAGAGCAACATGCATCTGCTCTTCTATTGCTAACCGCCTTTTTATGGCGGTATTCATTTCGCTGGTAAAGCAGGCGTAGGTGTTTCTGCCAAGCGCTTTTGCTTGGTACATTGCTGTGTCTGCATGGCGTAATAAATCAGAGGCTGTTACCCCATTATCAGGGTACAAAGCCACGCCAATACTTAACGTTAATAACAATTCGCGGCCATCTATTTCAAAGGGGGTTCTAAAGCTTTTAAGTAAGCGTGTAACAATCGCATCTAGCTGTTTTTTACTGTGTAGCTCTGGTTGTAAAATAATGAATTCATCGCCCCCCAACCTGCCTACGGTCGCGTTTTCATTAACTATTTGGCTCAATTTATTAGCGGCGCTGATAAGTAATGAATCGCCAATTTCATGCCCGAGTGTGTCGTTTACTTTTTTAAAGTCATCTAAGTCGATAAAAATAACAGCGGCTAAAGTGTTTTTTTCGCTCGCAGTGTTAATTAGCTGAGTAAGTCGTTTTAAAGAATTAAAACGATTAGGGAGTAGCGTTAAGCTATCGTAATAGGCTTGTTTACGTATAAGTTTGTTTGACTCATGCTGCTCTGTTATGTCGCGAATTATCACCATTACTTGGTCTGAATGATGTAAATAACTCACTCGCGCTTCGAAATACAACACGCCTTTAGGTACTAAAAGTTCGTATTCAAAACATACATTGCTTTTGTGAATTAACAGCTCTTGAATATTGTCTTTAAACATTTTGGCTACAGTATAGGGCAATACGCTAAACATCGATTTATTTAAAAATTGCTCAGGCTGTAAATGTAAGTTGCTCAAATCATTTGCATGGTAATCAACTATAGTGCCATCCGGTTTGAGTAAAAAGTACAAATCAGGAATGGCTTCAAATACTTTTTCGAGCATCTGCTGTTTATCCATAGCTTGCGCTTGTGCTTGTTTTACATCGCTCAAGTCTATGTCGATGCAGTACATCTGTTTTACCCCATGCTGATTTGTAAACATAACATGGCTTGAAAACACAGTAACATTGCTGCCATTTTGGTGCTGTAATGTAAGCTCAGCCGCGGGTATTTCGATATCGTTTATGAGCCACTCACGATGAGCATCTATAACCGCATCTTGCATTGGAGGTGGGATAATTAAATCTTCTAGTTTTTTTCCGGTTGCGTACTCTTTTGTATAGCCATAAAGCAGCTCACTGCCTTTATTCCAATAAATAACGCGGCGCTGCTCATCGTATCCTTGCACAGAAATACTGTGTATCGCATCAAATAACTGATGCAGCGGATCGTTAAGCACAAATTGATGTGAGAGGGCCTGAATGCTTTTTAATGACTTCATTTATACGCAACCTAGAGTTGTTATTAACACAATAATAGGACGTACTTTTAAAATTAGCACTTTTAGGTTGGTTTTTAGGTGATATACCTTTGCATAAGATATAAAAAAAGGAGCCAAAGCTCCTTTTATTAAACGCTATTATGTTAATCAGCTTGCACATTAATTGGGTGCTCTACCCCCATCCATGCTTTAAATAAAGCGCGTTGAGATAAAGTAGCATTTTTATCAGCAACCACCTTTTTAGGTTTATCATAATCTTGCGATAAAACGAGGGTTGTTGATTGAAGTGCATCGCGACGAATAAAATCGATAGTGACTTTTTCACCCGCTTTAAATACTTCTAAGCTCGATTTTAAATCTTTTCCAACATGCTGCTTGTTAACCGCCACAATTTTATCATCTGTTGTGAGGCCCGCTTGCCATGCTGCTCCACCTCTGCGAACGTGGGTAAGTGTTAATAACTCGCCGCTATTTTTTGCAGTGGCATCAATGCTTGCTAATGGCTTAGCGCTCTCAGGGCGAGTAAGCTTTAAGCCAACTTTACCTAATAAAGCATCAAAATCTATATTAGCTGGGGTGCTCACGTTATCGTGCCACCACGTTGTGTAGTCTTCACCTGTTAGCTCTTTTAATATTGCCAGTACATCTTGCTCAGTAAACCCTTGTGGTAACGTGTGCTTGTTGTATAAAGCGTTGTGTACTTGGCGGTAGTTAACTTTTGCCTGGGTTGTTTCTAGTAAATGTATATCTAACAACATAGAAAGCAATGAGCCTTCTAAATATATATTGGTGCTGTAATTACGCGCGTGGTCGCCGCCTTGGTTTATCCATTTATCAAAGCTTGTTTCGCTGGCACTTTGTACTTCTCGACCTGGTGTTTGTAAGTGGCGATTAATCGTTTTACTCATCACTTTAAAAAACTCATCGGTAGTTTCTATGCCTGAGCGCACTAATAGATGATCTTCAAAGTAGCTAGTAGAACCTTCCGAAATCCATAATAAATTTGAGTAGTTCATGTTGGTGTAATCATAAGGCGCCAGCCCTTTAGGGCGGTAAGCTTTTACATTCCAGGTATGAATAAATTCATGCGCGGCGGTACTTATAAAGCCTAAGTAGTCTTCGCGGCTACCAAAACGATTCCGTGGGCGCTGTATAATGGTTGAGTTTAAATGCTCAGTAGCCCCGCCAGCACCCGATGTAGCATGCACCATAAATACATAACGCTCATACGGGTAGCTATCCCAAATAACATTACCTGTGGTCACTAATTTTTTTAAATCAGTAAGCATTAGTTGCTCATCGTAGTTGCCTTCGCCCCATATAACTAACTCGTATTGGCGGCCATCTACTTCAAATTTATGAAGTTTGTTAATTCCTGTCTCTATTGGTGAGTCTACCAGTACATCGTAATCTGCGGCTTTAAAACTGTGTTTATTACTCGCATTTTCCATACCTGATACAGAGCGCCACGCTTTTGGCACCTTTAAATCTACGGTAACTGGTTCTTGACGAAACGATTCACTAAACATAAAAAAACCAGATGCATCAATAAAGGCATGGCTATCATCTATGTGGCGTGCACGTTTACCTAACTCGTTTGCATATACTTGGTAATCAATATTCACGTGTGTTGGCTCAGCTAAGTGCACTCGCCATGTGCTGTGGTTAATTTTTTCCCATTTTAATGCATTGCCATTGTCGTCTGTGGCCGCAAAGTAACGTACCCCATTGGCTAAATTTAATATTTCGTAGCGCCCAGTACGCCATGCAGGCAATTTAACATCGATATGCGATTGCGCCGACTTTGGAAACTCTACACTTACATTACCTAAATGATGTTGTGGCTGTGTAATACTTAAAGAATAATTTACATCGGCTAACGCAGGGGCTGCACAACAGGCCGCTAACATTGACAGGACAAAACACTTTTTCATAATGACTCAAGGTTACTTATTATTTGAAATAAGCCTAACAAGGCATAAATTAAAAGTGAATTAAAAACGACAAACAACCTAATAGCTCCGTTTACATGCAGGGTCTAAGTAAAAATGCTAAGTTTTTAATTAGATAACTACACTTAATATGATTTTGTTGTAAACTGAAGGTAATGTAATTAATACGATGGCGGTATGCTTAGGTGTCTGAAAACTCTAACGCTGTAGATAAAAAGTTAAAGCAAGCAATTGAAGCAAGGATAGCCATTGAAAATGCGCGTAAGCTCCAAGTTGATACTTTATCAAATCTAACTGCAAAACTGTCTTTAAGCTGTAAAGGGCTTGATATTGAGCTTGATAATAAACTCGCCAAATTTAGAAGTTCGCTAAATAAAGGTGTCGGGTTTGAAATATTATCCCCTTTAATAGATGACATTTTATTGTTACTGCAAAATCAAGAGGCGTTACAAACAGCCCATCAGCGAGAGCTGTTTTCGAGCGTACAAACAGCCGGTAAGCTTTTACAAAAAACCAAAGTCTTACCAGATGATACCCGTCGCACTTTAAGACATTTACTCGACCACGAAATTAATAATGTACAGTCAACGCATGACTACATCCCGATATTAAATCAGCTTATTAACTTTTATCACCATGCTTTGCATAGCAAGCTTTCAACCACGGATGAAACAAGTACCAATGCTTCTCCTCGTATGGCTAAAAAGCTGTTAGAGCTTGCAAATGAGCTGGTATTAGAGGATGAATCGACTGAACAAATTAAACAAATAAAAAATACAATTACCGAAAACGATAATTTAGAAGCACTGTTGCAAGCTGCTTTAAATATAATAAGCGTCGTGGTCAAAAATATCAGTAAAGAGCGCCAATCGGCACAAAGCTTTTTAGTCTCGCTTAACCAAACATTAGAAGAGTTGCACTCATCAATTGTTTCTACCAGCCAGCACTCTAAATCAATGGGTGAAGAGTTCGATACACTAAATAAACATATTGAAGGAAAAATAAAGCATTTAAACGAGCAAACCCAATCTGCTACGTCTATTTCCTCTTTAAAAGAATTAGTTGATAACGAGCTAAAATCCCTCAGCAAAGACTTTATAGCTAAAGAGCAGCTAGAAAGAAAAGACCGCGAAACGCTGATTGCCAGTTTTGATGAAATTAACGAGCGAATTGGCAGCTTAGAAGGCAAACTAACTAAATATAAAAAACGCCTAAACGAGCAACGCTTTAAAAGTTTACTCGACAGCCTTACAAAACTTCCTAATAGAGCGGCTTTTGATGAACGTTACAATCACGAGCTTCACTTATTTAATGTCCAAGCCTCGGATGTTACCCTAGTGGTTATTGATGTGGATCACTTTAAGTCAATTAATGATAGATTTGGTCATACTGCAGGCGATATAACTTTACAAGTTATTGCAAAAGCGCTGCAAAGATCAGTGAGGCAGTCTGATTTTATAGCCCGCTACGGCGGAGAAGAGTTTGTATTACTAATGCCTGGGCTTTCGTTGTTAAACGCAGCGCAGCCGCTTGAAAAACTTAGAAAAGTGATAAAAAATATTCCTTTTAAATTTAGAGAAAAAGAAATAGAAATCACCATTTCGTTAGGCGCTACACAATTTAAAAAAGGCGATACACCGCTCAAAGCATTCGACAGAGCAGATGACGCCCTCTATGAAGCAAAGAAAACGGGTCGGGATCGCCTTTGTATGAGTAAATAATGTCATAATTCTCAATTAGTTTGAGTGCTAAAGTAGATGACATGCAGTTTTTACATTTTAAGCAGCAAGGAGAATGCCGATGTTAATACAGTTAAACCCGACTGGGGTTTTAGATTTACTGTCACAATTGGAAGTTGATTTATTAGAGCAATCTTCAGCCAGTGAACGTTATCGACTTTTTAGAAACTGTGCCTTAGCCGTCCTTAACGTAGGCAGCCACACAGACGCAAGTAATGAAATTTACGACAAATACCAAGACTTTGATATTCGTTTAGTCAGTCGCGAGCGCGGCATTAAAATTGAATTAGAAAACCCTCCCGAAACCGCCTTTGTTGATGGCGAAATAATTACCGGTATTCACGAGCATATTTTTTCGGTGATCCGCGATATTTTATTTATTTGCCAAAAATACGAAAAAGATCTTAAAGAACAAAAAGCCATTACCCACATGGTATTTGATATGCTTAGAAACGCCGGGGCGCTGCGCGTTAACAGCGAACCAAATATGATTGTGTGTTGGGGTGGGCATTCAATTAACGAAATAGAATATAAATATACAAAACAAGTAGGTTACGAGCTTGGCTTACGTGGTTTAAATATATGCACTGGCTGCGGCCCGGGGGCAATGAAAGGCCCGATGAAAGGTGCCACTATTGGCCATGCTAAACAACGTATTAGTGAAAACCGTTATCTTGGTTTAACCGAGCCTAGTATAATTGCCGCAGAGCCACCAAACCCTATTGTAAATGAGCTGGTAATTTTACCCGACATTGAAAAGCGCCTTGAAGCATTTATTAGAACGGCGCATGCAATTATTATATTTCCAGGTGGTGCCGGTACTGCAGAAGAATTACTTTATTTATTAGGTATTTTGCTGCACCCAGATAACGAAAAACAATGTTTGCCTGTTATTTTAACCGGCCCTAAAGAAAGCGAAGCGTACTTTAGCGAGTTATGTAAGTTTGTAGAGCTGACATTAGGCAAAGAAGCTCTTGATAAGTTTGAAGTAATCATTGATGATCCAGCGCTAGTAGGGCAAAAATTAAAATCAGCTATGGCAAATGTACGTAATTATCGTAAAAGCCAAGGCGATGCCTACTACTTTAACTGGACACTTAAAATCGATAACGATTTTCAGCAACCTTTTGCACCTACGCACGAAAACATGGCAAGTTTAGATTTGCACCTAGAACAGCCCAAGCAGCAATTAGCGGCTAACCTACGTAGAGCGTTTTCGGGGATTGTTGCTGGCAATGTCAAAGATGAAGGCCTGCGCGCTATAAAAGCACATGGACCCTATGTGTTAAGTGGTGAGCCTGATTTAATGAAAGATATGGATAAACTATTACAAGCCTTTGTAGACCAAGGTCGTATGAAGTTACCCGGTAGTAAGTATATCCCTTGTTATGAAATAAAAGCATGAGTTTGACTATTTGAAACCCCATTTACTTTTAATTGATGCGCTTAATTTAATTAGGCGCATTTACGCAGTTGACGCTAACCAAACACACCATAGTGAAGAGCAGATGCTAAAGGCCAGTTGCGCGCGCGTAGCACATGCTTGCAAAAAGCTTTTACAGTCAACAAATGCCACTCACGCTATAGCTGTTTTTGATGGCGACAAAAGCTGGCGCTACCACTTTTATAAGCAATATAAACACTCTAGGGCCCCCATGCCCGACACGCTTAAAAATGCGCTGCACAACTTTAAAGAAGCTATAGAGCAAACGGGTATCGTTGTATTTGAACCGCTTAACGATGAAGCCGACGATATCATAGCCACCTTAGCCGACAAAGCTGCAAAAAATAAGATAAACAGTACCATTGTTTCTACCGATAAGGGTTTTTTACCTTTTTTGAACGACTATATTTGTGTGTACGATTATTTTAAAAAGAGCTACCTAGATTGCGACAGCATTGAGCAGCGCTTTGGTATTGAGCAAAGTAAACTTATTGATTTTTGGGCCTTAGCGGGCGATAAAACTAACGATGTACCCGGCGTTAAAGGCATAGGGACTAAATCGGCTCAGCTTATTGTAAATACCTACGAAAGCATAGATAGCGCCATAGAAGATGATGCCCTATCAAGCAGTATTCAAAAAAAGCTAGTTGAGCAAAAAGACATGTATGTTATTTCTAAACAATTAGTCACTTTGCGTACAGATATACAGCTAGGTTTTAGTTTAAAGCAGTTAAGGTTGCATTAGTCGCATGTTGATAGCACTGTTTAAGCGCACAACATATACTCACTGTATTGTTGCGAGTGTGAGTTAAAAATGATTAAAAAGTTTATAAGGTACTTAATATTAGGTTTAGGCTTGTATGCACTCATTGCGACTTTAGTGATCACCTTTTATAAAGATGACCCGCAAGCAATGATTTGGCAAGACCGTGAGGCCTTTAACGAGCGCTACATAAGAAAGCTGTCAATTGATGAGGCGGTTACCTTAAACAGTGTACTCGATTATTTAGGAAGCCCCGATTTAACCTATGCCAAACGTAATAAAGACCAAGTATGGCAGATTGTTTTTTACCGTACTCAGCACCAAACTTCAGATGGCATAACTACGATGGATGAATGCACCGGCTTATTATTTAAAAATGGTGAGTTATTTTTATGGGGCCCCAGCGCCTATACAACTTATCAGGAAAAGATCAGGTGATGGCCAATGGATGAGCCTATTTCAAAACAGTTAGTGCGGTTACTGCATAACACACATCAAATACTAACAATTTATAGTGACAAAACGCAGTGGCAACATCTTTATCCGCTTGCTGTACAAACAGCCCAGCACTATCGCGTTTTGTATCAGCAACACCCGCACGCTTTACAAGCGCGTTTAAGCTTGTACACCAGCCATTACGACTTTGCTACAAACCTCGTTATTAACCAATGTGTTATTAGCACAGCACTGTGCGCTAGCCAGCAATTTGATGACGAACTAACCGAGCTTTATATTGGTGTTGCATTGGTAGAGCATTGCTGCGTTGTAGCGCAGCATAATAAAATTGCGCAGCAGCAAATGCTTACACTCAGCGATAAAAAAATATGGCGTTTTCGCCATCAGCTAGCAGCAAAAGTGTTGCTCAGTGCACAGCACCCTACTCAAAATAGCGTGCGTATGTTGGCTAAACTAAATAAGTATAAGCAAGCGTTACTAAGCACTAGCGACATAATGCTATATGACAATGCCATAACCTTGTGTGCATTAAGTAATATTATCGCGATGAACATAACCTATACATCGAAAAAGAACCCATTAAATTTTTACAAAGCTTTGGGTGAATTGTATGTCAAAACAGCTAACCCATTTGCGCAAAGGTTAATCAAGGATTTAATAGCGCATATAGGCCCACACCTACCAGGCAGTAAAATTGTTTACAGCGACCAAGCAATGGTTTATTTAGCAAGTGATGAGGCTAATAAGCATATACTTATTAATGCCAATAATGAGAAAAAACTGGCGTGGTACAAGGTTAAAACCTCACTTAAAGATCAACCACTGCAATGGCTATGTACTGATAAACGGGTATTATTTTTAGCCTGGAACAATGAGCACCTGGTACGTAAGGCCCCGGCGCAGATAAGCTCAAAGGCCGAATTAATAGCGTTAGTGAGTCATATAAAAGTAGCGCATGAATATAGTTTTAAAGGCTTAGATAAGTTACTGGCCCCTTTTAGTGAAATAACACAGAAGCTCTGCCAAGCCGTCAGGCCCTATAACAATCAGCACCAAGCCGCCAAAGACTTACGCCATAGCTTGTCGATGGTCGGCTACGATAATGCACCGGCGATTATTCAGCGGGTTATATTTGAGCAATTAGTGGATACATCACATCATCCGCACAAACACATCGTACTGAATAAACTTAATAGCTTTATTAGTATTTTAGCTTTAATGGTAAGTAATAACCCAAAACAGCAATTTGAACATATAGCCTTGCCCATCTATGGTTACGTACATTATTTATTAACCCATTGCAGTGCACAGCTCTGTGCAAAAGTAACCATAAGTAGCGTGCCTAACCAAACTTATAGTGCCCCATTAGCAGCCTTTTTTGGGGTGGAAGCGATTAATAATGAACATTTAAATACAGAATTAACACAACTACTGAGTGATAATCCATGGACTAAGCCCCTACTCGATGCTGAACAACAACCTAAAAAAGAGCTAAACGAGCAGCACAAATTATGGATTAGTTTAAAGGTCGTGGCGCAAACTATTTTTAAACCCGCTCTGCCTTTAACGCCTTGGCAAAAACAAACTTTAAATGCACAGCTAAAAGCACAAGGCTTTAAATCTGAGGATGATTTTTTTGCGCAACTGCAAGGCTTATCGCTATATAACAGCATTTAAGTCACTTATGCTGACTATAAACACAGGTTATACCCTGTATTTATAGTATAAACTGGCAAAATGGGCGATAAGTTGGTATAAATGCGCCCTCAAAATATATCCACATACGTCACATAAATGACCTAACAAGCAGTTACTATTATTAGTAATAATTTATGTGCGTTTTTTATTCTTTTAAAGGAAAAGTCAATGGCCAAACAAACCATCACAGTGATCAAAGGCGACGGCATCGGTCCGAGCATTATCGACTCAGCACTTGAAATATTAAAAGCCGCAGGTTGCGATTTTGATTATGAATTTGTTGATGCAGGCCTTGCTGCACTAGAAAAAACTGGCGAGCTACTTCCTCAAGAAACAATTGATACAATCGCTAAAAACAAAATCACTCTTAAAGGCCCACTAACGACGCCGGTAGGTGAAGGTTTTACGTCTATTAACGTAACATTACGTAAGCAGTTTGGTTTATACGCAAACGTACGCCCTGTTAAATCTTTTGTTGGTACTAAAGCACGTTACGATGATATCGATATCATTACTATTCGTGAAAATACCCAAGGTATGTACTCAGGTGTAGGCCAAGTAGTAAGTGAAGACGGTAACGAAGCAGAAGCTAAATCTGTAATTACTCGCGAAGGCGCTGAGAAAATCATCACTTTTGCCTACGAGTTAGCAGTACGTGAAGGCCGTAAAAAAGTAACCGCAGTACACAAAGCAAATATCTTAAAATCTACCTCTGGCTTATTTTTAAAAGTTGCACGTGAAGTTGCTGAGCGTTACCCGCAAATTGAATCAACTGAAATGATTGTTGACGCAACATGTATGAAGCTAGTTATGACACCAGAAGAGTTTGACGTTGTAGTAACAACTAACTTATTTGGCGACATTTTATCTGATCTTTGTGCTGGTTTAGTTGGCGGTTTAGGTATGGCACCAGGTGCAAACATTGGTGAAGATGCTGCTATTTTTGAAGCCGTTCACGGTAGTGCACCAGATATTGCTGGCAAAAACCTAGCAAACCCTACTTCAGTAATTTTAGCGTCTATCCAAATGCTTGAGCACTTAGATATGGGCGACACGGCTGAGCGTATTCGTAGCGCAGTAGCTGATGTAATTAAATCAGGCGATCGCACAACACGTGACTTAGGCGGCAGCCACGGTACAACTGATTTCACTCAATCAGTAATCGACCGTTTATAATTTAACAAGGTTAATCTTGTTTTAAGCCTAAAAAGCCAGCATATTGCTGGCTTTTTTGTATTTTAACCTTTGCTGATAACATCACTTGGCATAACTACGCTATTTATTTTAAATAGAATTTTTAATGCAGCGAGCAGCACCTTTTATACCACTGGTGTTAAGTTATTAGATATTTAAGTCGATTGGTATTACTTCACAAAATCATTAAACTTTATTGCTGGTACGCCGATAAAACCCACTTATCACTAATAGCGCAATTAAATAACCTATTGCCCCACCACTTGATGACGATTCACTTTGCGCTTCTTGTACCGAGACTGTTAGCTCACTACTTATAACTTCATTGGTTTGGCTGTCTGTGAGCACAAGTTTTACCATATAACTACCTGCACCTTGGTAATTATGACTTGGGTTTTGCGTTGTACCTAGTGGGCTGCTATCGCCATAATCCCAGCTATATGTATAATTACCAGATCCACCTAATGGTGAGCTATTAAATTGTACCGCTAAGTTATTTGCCGTATGGCGTGTACTTAATTGCAGCGGTGCGTTAACACTCAAAGCATGCTGTTGGCTAACACTTACCCCTTGCGCATCAGTTACTATAAACGCGAGGGTGTAATCTCCAGAGTAGCTAAATTGGTAATCTAGGTTTTCAGTTTGCGATACGGGTTCACCATCTATAAGCCAACTCATGCTGTAAGGTGCTTCACCGCCAGTTACGATTGCTTGAGCAGATAAAGTCGCACCGTTTAACTGATACGTTAAATTTTCAATTTCTAGCGGCTTTGTGATACTAATTTGTTTAGTTTGTGTTTGCGTAGTCGTCTCACCCATTGCCGAAAAGGTAACGCTGTAGGTGCCGTAATCGGCATAGGTATGTGTAGGACTTAGCTCAGTACTCGATTGCCCATCACCAAAATCCCATAAAAATGTATCTGTGGGGGTTAACTTTAAACCGGCTACATTAAAGCTAACGGTTGCCTCGTTTACTGTTGTGGTTATTTGTTGTAGCGCATCATAGCTAAGCAAAAGCTCTGCTGTTTCACTTTCAGGGTGTTGACTGACTATTTCAAAGTTAAACCCTTGGGGAGTAAGCACCACACCTGATTCAGCCTGCTGCGTAAAGCTGTAATCAAAATGATCATTGAACTCACTAATAGCAGCTAAGTCTTGATCGCCTAAACCTGCACTTTGCTGATATAAACTAAATGCAGCATCGCGTACTTGTATAGGTGTATCTGCAAGTGTGGTGCTACTTGTACCGCGATAAATTGGCTTTTGATCCGCATCAACCACTAAATTAAAACCACCCCCTGGGTGATCAGTTGTGTTGTTGTTATCAAATGCACTATTGCTATACCATAATAAAACTCCCGGTGAATATTGCTCTGCTTGTAAGCCGGCATCCACACCTCTGTGCGCACGTAGCTGTATATAGTAGTGGGCTGGTTTAGCATAAATATAACTACTCACGCGGCTAAAACCATTTAACGCTAAGTTAATACTTGGCTGCTCTGCGTTATTTTGCCAAATCACAGTATTGTTGTTTGTTATTTTTAAATCATCGGCTACAAAACCATAATACTGTGTGTTTGTATCGGTAATATACTCAATACTTAATGTAATGGTTTGTCCTGCATATTGTGTTAAATCAAACTCATGCATTAAAAAACCATTAGGTTGCTGCGCATCTGCATGTAAAAACGAATCACCAGTTATATACGGGCCTATATCGCCATAATAAGGATTTGTCTCGATTGTATAATTACCAGCTAAAGGAGTTTGGTTTACCTTTACTTGTACAAGGTCATAATCGCGCTCAATACTGTAGTAAGCTAAAAAGCTAAGAGTCAGTGGTGTAGCCGCCTCAGGTAATGTCACGGTTTGTGAGAGCGTGTGTGTTAGGTTGTTACCTGTACCAGAGTAAAATTGAAAATCACCCTCAACCGGGGTTTTAAATTTTTCTAGCTGCTGCGCAAGTGTCACTTTAATTTGGCTTTGCTGCTGAGAAAGTGAGCTAGTATAAACAAGCGACTGCTGAGGCTGGCTGTTCACTTCCTCCATGGTTAAATTAAGCTGGTTCACCCAATTGCCTCGGTATCTGTTTTGTAAATACTCAAGCGCCTGTGCACTAAACATAACGGGCTGCGACCCCCTAGGATCACCAGCCCAGCTACCAGTAGACATTATTGACCAAGACGATATAGGCTCACCCACGGTATTTGACTGTAAATCGTACTCATCTGCTAAACCTAAGTCGTGACCAAATTCATGCGCAACGACACCTATGCTGGCATCTATTGGGTTTATCGTATAACCCGATAACTTAACGCTACTACCCGCAATACTAACCGGTTCACTGTTTTCATCAAATACGTAGTAGCGGTGAGACCAAATTGCATCAACGCCTAAATAGCCTCCACCGGATTCTTCACCAATACTGGAATGAAAAACCATAACATGGTCGATAATGCCGTTTGGCTCGTTGATAATGCCATCGCCGTCAATATCATCTAAATCTGTTAAATCATATTGCGTTAAATCAATATCAAATTGTGCAGTGGCTTTTTCGACTGCTTCTTTTATCAGTGCGGGGGCATTTATATCGCGTGTGTTGCCTACGCGCTCACCATAGGTTTTAGCATTACTATCTGCCCTAACCCACCCATATACTTGCCCGCTAAAAGTTAAGCTAGCACCTGATGCGTCGTAATAATAATCGTATACGCTGCTAAGTGTTTCATTATTAGGTCCAATAAACCCACCCTCATTAAAAAGCAATTGTTGGTAATGCTCTTTTGTATAATTTTCGTAATACATATCGGTATCATCATCAACTAGCTGATTGTCATCGTACTTTAAATCAGGAAAATCAATTAAAATAGCCAGTACTTTAACCTCATTTAGCGCGTTGCTAGGGCTAGCCGCACTTGCATATTGCAGCTGCTTATTGGCTTGCTTAGCGCTTAAGCGGGCTTTCATGGTAGAAACAGGTTTTAACTGCGAAGGGTTAAGCCGTTCAGTATTCGCTAAGTAGCTTTCAACCGTTGGCTTGTTAGTGGTTTGTTGGGTATCAGCGCGTTTATTTAACCAATACTCTATTCTTTGTTTGTTAATAATACCTGGGTCATGCGCACTGGTATTTGCTGCGTTAAGATTTAGGCTGCAAAGAAATAAGCCAAGCCATATTATTTTTTTCACTGTATCTTCCCCAGATAAATTATTGCTCTATCATACCTAATATATGCATTAAGCACAGCGCTCAAACCACCTATTTACCCATTATGGTTACTCGGTAAAATTAGCATAATTTCTTCATATTTTTTATATAACTACAAATAGCGTGCAACTTTTTAGTACTAAAACAAATTAATTTGAAATTTTAATCCAAAACAGCCCTTTCAAGGTTGACATAAGCACGTAAAACCCTTAAAAATAACCCCATATAGAATTTTTAATCTAAAGCAGCATTTTGCTTTTTATAAAGTGACAATTATGAAAAAACAACTTCACCTTTTAATCGTACTCGTAGTGGTCTTAGTGATAAGCCCAGCGGGGATGTATTAAAAAGTGAAATTGCTTTTTAAAAACCCTCGCACTACGCGGGGGTTTTTTTATGCATAAACAGCGCACAGAGGAATGAGGATGAGCAAACAAGAATATAATGGTTCTGAACTAGTTGTTCAGGCATTAAAAGAGTTGAAGGTTAAGTATATTTTTGGCTACCCAGGTGGATCGGTTTTAGATTTATACGATGCACTTTTTCAACAAGAAGATATTGAACATATTTTAGTGCGTCACGAACAAGCCGCAACCCATATGGCTGACGGTTATGCCCGTGCTACTGGCGAAGTTGGTGTTGTACTTGCTACCTCAGGCCCTGGCGCAACTAACTGTATTACAGGTATTGCCACCGCTTATATGGACTCAATCCCGATGGTTGTATTATCGGGGCAAGTACCTACTAGCTTGATTGGTGACGATGCATTCCAAGAAACTGACATTGTTGGCTGTTCTCGCCCGGTTGTAAAACATAGTTTTAACTGCAGAAGCGCTGAAGAAATTCCGGCTATTTTGGCAAAAGCGTTTTACATTGCAAGTACTGGCCGCCCAGGACCCGTTGTTGTTGAGCTACCAAAAGATATGCTTAACCCTGCTATTAAGTTTGAGTACAACTTCCCTAAAACAACAGAGCTTAGAACCTACAGCCCAAATACAAAGGGCCACTCTAAACAAATTCGCAAAGCGGTTACCGCAATTTTAGAAGCTAAAAAACTGGTTATATACTCAGGCGGCGGTATTATTTTATCTAACACCTCTGAGCAATTAACCCGCTTAGTTGAATCGCTAAATGCACCTATCACTAATACATTAATGGGCTTAGGCGGTATTTCGGGTATTCACCCAAATTACGTGGGTATGCTGGGTATGCACGGCACGCTTGAAGCCAATAAAGCCATGGCAAATGCCGATGTAATTTTAGCGCTGGGAGCGCGTTTTGATGATCGTGTAACCAATAATGTTAAAAAGTTTTGCCCTAATGCAACCATCGTTCACGTTGATGTAGACCCGACCTCTATTTCTAAAACGATTAAAGCACACATTCCGGTTGTGGGCTGTTTAGCCACTGTGATGGAGCAACTGCAAGCCGGCATAGATAAAAGCAGTATTCAAATTGATCGCAGTGCACAAGAGGATTGGTGGCGACAAATTATTAGCTGGCGCGAGCAAAAGTGCCTAAGCTACAACACCGATGGTGATAAAATAAAGCCTCAAGCTGTTATAGAAGCAGTGTATAAAGCCACTAATGGTGACGCATATGTAAGCTCTGATGTGGGTCAGCACCAAATGTTTGCAGCGCAATATTATCCATTTAAAAACCCTCGCCAATGGATCAATTCAGGGGGCTTAGGCACCATGGGCTTTGGCTTACCAGCAGCTATGGGTGTTAAGCTTGCCTTTCCTGATAAAGAGTCAGTGTGTGTAACCGGCGATGGCTCAATCCAAATGAATATTCAAGAGCTATCAACATGCTTACAGTACAACTTGGCTGTAAAAGTGGTTTCGCTAAATAACCGCTCATTAGGCATGGTACGCCAATGGCAAGATATGATTTACGGCGGTCGCCATTCATCTTCATATATGGACTCATTACCTGACTTTGTAAAACTTGTTGAAAGCTATGGCCATGTAGGCATAAAGGTAGATACTTTAGATGAGCTACAACCTGCTATAGATAAAGCCATGAGCATTAACGACCGTTTAGTATTTTTAGATATTAACGTTGATGAAAAAGAACATGTATACCCAATGCAAATTAAACTAGGTGGCATTGATGAGATGTGGTTACGTAAAGGAGTAAAAGCATAATGCGTCGTATATTATCTATTTTATTAGAAAACGAACCGGGAGCCTTATCTCGCATTGTTGGGCTTTTTTCACAGCGCGCCTACAACATAGATAGCTTAACAGTGGGCACTACTGATGATGAGTCACTGTCACGTATCACCATTACCACTATGGGTGATGATAGAATCGTTGAGCAAATTACTAAACAAGTTAATAAATTAGTTGATGTACTTAAAATTATTGATTTAACCGAAATGAGTCACATCGAACGTGAATTATTACTTGTTAAAGTATTTGCCCAAGACGAAACCACCCGTGCAGCGGTTACACGCGTGGTAGATGTGTTCCAAGGTGCTATTTTAGATATGGGACGCCAAAGCTACAGCTTACAACTGGTAAGCAGCACAGACAAAATAGAATCGTTTTTAGACACCCTACGCCATGAAACCGACATTATTGAAGTGGTGCGCTCTGGTGCTGTAGGGATCGGCCGTGGTGACAAAGCGTTAAAAGCGTAATTAATTAAAGCTTAAGCGTTTAATATTAAATCCCTGCTAAGCAATTAGCAGGGATTTTTTATGCTAAGCCTTGCCTTACAACGCTCTGCATTAATACCTAATTAGGCATGTGGAAATAAGCTTAACTTAGGTAAGCTCACTGCTTTAATACAGGCAAAAAAAAAGAGCTAAATAGCTCTTTTTTAAAAAATTCTGTAAAACGCCAATTAAGGGTTTACTTGGTCTTTAAGACCTTTACCTGCTTTAAAGCTTGGGATAGTTGCCGCTGCGATTTGGATCTCAGCACCCGTTTGTGGGTTACGGCCAGTACGTGCTGCACGTTCTTTAACTGAGAAAGTACCAAAACCTACTAATGCAACTGAATTACCTTCTTTTAAAGAAGAAGTTACAGCGCCAGTAAACGCGTCAAGTGCACGTGTAGCAGCAGCTTTAGAGATTTCTGCATCAGTAGCGATTTTTTCAACTAATTGAGCTTTATTCATTGTTAGATTCCTATTCGTTATTATTTTGCCTTCGCAAAACCTATCTTTATGCATTTTTAAGGAGTTAGCAACAGCAAATTGCATTTTTTGCTTAAATACTTCGAAAATGCGTAAAATTTTAATAATTCTCGGTAAAATACAGCGTGTTGGGTTAACTAAAACTTAATTTAAGTACACAAAAGGCACACTTTAAATAACACACTGCTCTATATTTTTTCGATAACTAAGGTCACTTCCCCAACCTCGACACCAAACTTAACAATAGACGTTCGGTTTATCAAGCGCGATTGTGTAACCAGGTACATCCAATCATCAAAATTTACCTCAAGCGTACTGCCGTCGTAGGGTAAGACTACATTGTAGTTCCAATGAAACACACTGCCTGCGCTTTTACCGGTTGCAATGCCAAGCACATCATCTGCACGTCCCACTAAGCTATTATCGTCATTAAGGGTGACATACCAAATACGCTTTTGTGTTTCACCATCGTCATACACAAAGTCTTCCTCTATAACGCCCTCGTTACCTTCCCAGCGCGCATTCATAGTGACAACAAGTTTACGTGTGAGTTCGCCTTTATAATCTTGCACAACGCCGTATGCTTTCAAATCGCCACTAAAAAACGCTTTAAAATCAAATTCTGGGTTGCTGCTATTGTAGTACTCTACTTTCGGCGCGGAGCAGCTTACTAAAAATAATGCGGCCATTAAAATACATAGCTGTTTAAATTTATTTATATTGCGCATGTTAAATCCCTAATAATTGTTTTCTAAGTGCTGGCTCTGAGGTGTTTGGGCTTAGCCAAATAGCTAAAAACTGATTGGCAAATTGCGAGTCACTAATTTCACCTAACTTTTTATCATTATGATAAAAAGTAGCCTGACCGCTTGGTGATGTTTGTAAGCTTAACGACTCGCCTTTTTTAATGTCTGGCCAAAGAGTGAGCAATTTATCAGCATACTTAGCAGATAAGTCACTTTTACCTAAATGCTGCCATTGCTCTTTAGTGGCTTTAACAATGTCTTTTGCTGCAAAGTCTCGCAAATAGGTGAGCGTAAATTTAACGGGGTGCGCCCCCTGTTTGTAACTCCCTGAGCGGGTATATAACGTTGCATCGTAAACATCCCAAAATAAATATTCCATGCGAGCCTCGCCCACTTTTTTAAAGTCAGTTTGCTCTTCGCTAAAGCTCAATGGGGTAAAAAAAGTAGCCATAATCATTGCGGCCGTTATTGCACATTTTTTTGCGGTGATATTCATACAAGCTCCTGTTATTGCTTGCTAAAATTTATAATCGCTTTAATTTTTTGGTTAATAATAAGAATTAATGTAAAGGCAGCAGCCCACAGTGCGCCGTACAGAAGCCAAAACATCCACACAGGTGAATAAATACTAAGCACGCCAAATTGAGCGCCTGAATAATAACTAATTGGCGCGAAGGCTAAGCACACTAAATAGGCTTGCCAAAGTTTTAGATTAGTAATAAACGCCATTGATGTGTTTAAGCAAAGCAATAATGCTGCCCATAGCAAGGCTAACCAAAGCGGAAAAGGGGATACTTTAAATTCCAAAAGGTTTAGCTGCACAGCAAGGTATTCACATAACAGCGCAATTGGTAAAGCTTTTACTAAAAGCAACGCGTAGAGCTTATGCTGCTTTGATAAAACAAACATAAGCACAACAATACCAGAGGTGTATAAAACAGATTGAGCTTCTAAAAACAGTGATAAAAACCACACTGTTTGAAAAAGCACAAAATTAATAATTAAGGGCAATTTCGTCATTTTGACTAGTAAAACGTGGTTTACGCGCCGTTAAATGAACGGTGCTGGTTGCTCGCGTTCTAAAAGCGCCTTCGCAGTAAGCAAAGTAAAATAACCATAATCTGTAAAAACGCTCATCAAACTTGTCACTGTCAAGGGTGTGCCAGTTATCAATAAAGCGTGTGCGCCAATCGGCTAGTGTTCTAGCATAATGCGCGCCTATGTCGCTTACAGTATGAATAACCATATCGGTATTGTTCTTTATTTGCTCGCTCATCTCATTAATTGAAGGCAAACAACCACCGGGGAAAATATACTGCTGAATAAAGTCAGAGTTTTTTAAATAATGTTGATAACGTTGATCGCCAATAGTGATCGCTTGGATAAGCATTGCACCGTCTTCTTTCAGCAAACTATTACATTGCTTAAAAAAGCTTGGTAGGTATTCATGTCCTACTGCTTCAATCATCTCTATTGATACAAGCTTGTCGTATTGACCTTCTAATAAACGGTAATCAAGCTTGAGCAAAGTTATATTATTTTCAAGTCCTAACTGTTTAACCTTGTTTTCCACATAGGCATATTGCTCATCAGAAATCGTTGTTGTGGTCACATGGCAGTTGTAATGTGTGGCCGCGTAAATCGCAAACGCCCCCCAGCCTGTGCCAATTTCAATAACTGAATCGCCTTCGTTTATCTCTACCTGCTCACAAATTTGTTTAAGCTTGTTTTGTTGAGCGTCCTCAAGAGAAGCGTCTTTTGATGGATAAACAGCGCAAGAGTAAAGCATTTCCTCGCTTAAAAATGACTCGTATAAATCGTTACCTAAATCGTAATGTGCAACGATATTCTTTTTCGACCCAGATTCTGAGTTGCTGTTTTTGAGATGGTTAAAACGGTGAGCTAGGCCACTAAAAAACGAGAATTTTTTTTCAAAAGCATCTAGTTGTTTTTGGTTTATGGCAAAAATTTCGATGAGTTTGGTCAAGTTATCACACGACCATTGCCCAAGAATGTAAGACTCACCAGCACCTACACTGCCAGATAGCGCAAATGCTTTGTACATGGCAGTGTCGTTAACGGTAATCGTGGTTTTTAAGTCTGAATGTTGTTGACCAAATACTGTGGAGCGACTGTTTTCAACTAACACTATTTGGCCTGTTTCAATACTTGCAAAGGCTTTGGTGACTAGCTTTTTATATAAGTTTGTAAACCAACCAGTTTGCTCTTGGCAATTTATACTCGAGACTTTTTCCATCTTAAACCCTTTATAATTGTATCGCTACCCGCAACTAAGCTTGTTTAACTATACTAAGGTTTTCCTGAATGACCTAAAAAAGGAACCCTTTTAATAAACAACTTAAGTGCTTGCACATAAATACCTTTGAAAATAGACAAAGTCATCGCAGGAAATTTTTTTAATAATTTATTAACTTCTTGCTTCGTTAACTGACTTCGCTTTAATCGTAAAGACGCGTCGAATAACAACTCATCCCCACGTTTATTTTCTATATGAATTAATGTGTTATCGGCTGTATGTTGTACTTGCCAATGGTAGTCCATATCTAAATTCATAAAGGGTGATACGGAGAAAGCCTTCTTAAAGTTCACTTTTTTTTGTAAGGGTACCAAATAATAATGGCGCTCATTCCACGGCGTATTGCTTACCTCAGCCACCATATATTTAAAGTTATCGGTGCTATTACCGTAAAAGTAAAAATTTACAGGGCTAAAATAAATGCCCATACACCTAAGTTGGCCAAGCATATAAATATGCGAAAACGTCTCTTTAACGCCTAGTTTTTCTATTTGACACTGTGCACGTTCAATAATACTTAATGGCTCTGAGTTTGGCAGTGTGTTTAAATAATCGGCTTGATTAAAACGCAGTGCTTTAAACCCAAAAGTACCTAGCATAGGGTGAATGTTATTAATCAATAACGGATTTTTTAAATCTACCCACATCATATAAAGCGGGTATTTAAACTGATGGTTTTTTACCGCAAAGCGCCGATGCCTTACATCGCCTAAGTATACAGCGCTATTCAAATTCAACACCTAATTGCTTAGCCACATCTACCCCACTGCGAACACCATCTTCATGAAAACCGTTATACCAATAAGCACCACAAAAATAGCTATTATTTTGGCCATCAACAGTGTGCTTGAGTTTTTGTGCGGCAATGGATGATTCGTTAAAAACAGGGTGATGATAAGTAAACTCACGTAATATATTTGCTTTGTTAATCCCTTCTAAGTGATTAAGGGTTACACAAAATTGTGTATCTGAGTCAATACCTTGCAGTATATTCATTTGGTATGTAACAACCGCTGCTTTGTCGGTGTTTTCGTTTAGTAAGTAATTCCAGCTAGCCCAGGCGGCTTTTCTATCTGGCAGTAAACTGGTATCTGTATGCAGTACTACCGAGTTTTCGGTATAAGGAATTGCACCTAATACAGCCTGTTCTTGCTCAGTCGCATCACCAAGTAATGCAAGGGCTTGATCTGAGTGACACGCAAATACCACTTTATCAAATTCAGCTTGTTCGCCATTTTCAAGAGTAATAATTACTTTATTATCTACACGCGTAACCCTCTCAATGTCGGTATTTAGTTTTATCCGCTCTGCAAAACCTTTAATAAGCGGCTTAATGTATTGCTTAGACCCACCAGGGATTACATACCACTGCGGCCTGTTTGTAACATCAAGTAAGCCATGGTTGTAAAAAAAGTTTACAAAAAACTCAACCCCTACATTTTGCATCTCTTTGATGCTGGTTGACCAAATTGCCGCCCCCATAGGTAAAATGTAATGGTATTTAAAAAAGTCATTAAAGCCGTGCGTATCTAATAACTGACCCAGCGTTTGATCTTTAGGGTAGTTTTGCTCGCTGTGCATTGCTTTACATAATTTATTAAACTTAACTATATCGCTCAACAAGCGCCAAAACTTAGGCCTAAATATATTTCTTTTTTGAGCAAATAAACTTGCAAAGGTGTGTCCGTTGTACTCAAAACCACTTGTTTGATTATGAACACTAAAGCTCATTTGTGTTTCTTGTCTGTCTACGCCAATGCGCGCGAGTAGTTTTTCAAAGTACGGGTAGGTGCGGTCATTAAATACGATAAAGCCCGTGTCTATTGCGCGTTTAACCCCAGCATCAGATATCTCTACTGTCGCGGTATGACCACCAATGTAATCGTTTTTTTCAAATACAGTAATATCGTAATGCTTATGCAGTAAATGAGCACAGGTTAAACCAGATACGCCAGAACCTATTATTGCTATTTTTTTCAACGGGCTAATCCTTTTGCTAAACGTAACCAAAGTGGTAACGGTAAAATACGTAATGCTTTTAAAACAAGCGTAAACCGATAAGGAAAATGAACTTCTTTACGGCGTTTATTGATCCCCTTAATCATATAATCGGCGGCCTCTGTTGCAGTGACGGCCATAGGCATTGGGAAATCGTTTTTATCAGTAAGGGGGGTTTTAACAAAACCAGGGTGCACCAACGTAACATCAACATCATTTAAGTCGATTGCTAAGCTTTTCGCTAAATAGCTTACCCCGGCTTTAGATGCGCCATAAGCCTCAGAGCGTGGCAGAGGTAAATACGTAACGCTTGAGCTAACAAGTACAAGTTGTCCGCCCGCACTAATTTTTGGTAATAGTGCCTCTAGGCAGTAGCCCATGGCCAGCAGGTTTACTGAAATAACTCGCTCAAACAAAGCGCTGTCAAAGTTACGGGCATCATCTACATACTCACAGTTACCAGCGTTAAGAATAACCTTATCAAAAGCACTAAACCCAAGGGTTGCTTGCTTTATGTCTTTGAGGTCTGTGGCATCAAACTGACACGTTTTAATATTGGTGTGTTTTTCAAGCTCAGCTAACTTTTCAAGGTTTCTACCGCAAGCAATAACCGTGTTGCCTTGCTGTGCGTACTTTATTGCAAGCTGCTCGCCAATACCTGAGGTTGCACCTGTAATTAAAATATTCATCGCTACCCTGCTCGTTTATCTATGTAATTTATAACGCCACCTAAAATAGGAATATGCTTGTATAGCATTTCACCGACATTAAAATAGTCGCGGTGGTTAATAATTTTACCTTCTTTAAAAACCAGCTTACTGTGACCTTCTACCGATATAGTTTTGCCAGAAGCCAGTTTTGGGTGGGCGTAATGCATAGTCCAATACAAAAATGCTTTATCATCACGCTCGTAGGTATCGCTAATATCAAACTGACAATGCTTAACATTACTATATAGATTAGAAAAATATCGGGTAAGCTCGCTTAGCCCGTGTATTTCGTGCATTGGGTCTTTAAATTTAATTTGCTCGCTGTAAATATCATTAAGCAAATGCAGGTTTGATTTATCGAGTTGTTGATATATTTCTACAAATTTTGCTACCGGTAATGCTGTTTCCATATCACCCCTTAAATGCAGCTATTGCACGTTCGCGAGCTGCTTTATGATCTACGATTGCCGGCCAGTAACATTGCTTATCAGCCCCTATTGACGCTAAATAAGCATGAGGAAAATGAATATGTTTATCTGGCACTTTTTCAAGCTCTGGTAAATATTTACGTATAAATTTACCATTAGGATCAAAGCGCTCACTTTGAGTGATAGGATTAAATACGCGAAAATAAGGCTGCGCGTCACAGCCAGTGCTTGCAGCCCACTGCCAACCACCATTATTAGAGGCTAAATCGCCATCAATAAGGTGCTGCATAAAAAACTGCTCGCCTTCACGCCAATCAATTAATAAATGTTTGGTCAAAAAGCTGGCGACCACCATTCTTAAACGGTTATGCATCCAGCCGGTTTGAACTAACTGTCTCATCGCTGCATCAACGAGTGGGTAACCTGTTTTTCCCTCGCACCAGGCTTTAAACTCAGCCTCGTTTTTACGCCATTTAACGCCATTGTACTTTTCGTTAAAGTTATCACCACGAGAAAGCTTAGGAAATTGCGCAATTAAATGACGATAAAATTCGCGCCAAATAAGCTCGTTTACCCAAGTAAAAGTTTTACTTTTAGATATTGTTAAAATATCTGGGTAGCGGTTTTGAATATTAACCAGTAACTGCTTAGGGCTTATAATACCTAGAGCTAAATAAGGGCTTAAACCCGATGTGCCTTTAATGCTGGGTATATCACGCTGTTCGTCGTAGCTACTTAATTTATCGCAAATAAAATTATCAACAATGGTTGCTAAGCTTTCATCATCAACCGGCCATTTTTCTGAGCTGCCATCACTTTTAATTGCCTGTGCGTTGTTATTTATCGGCTGTTTTTTTAAAGGCCACGGTAATAAGCTAAAGTGAGTATCTTGGTGTTGTTTAAGCCACTGTTTTTTAAATGGCGTAAACACTTTGTACATTTCGTTACTTTGGTTTTTAACACTGCCTACAGGCGCTATTACATCTCCTTCATAGAGGGTAAAAGTAATATTTTTATCATCACACTTTGCAAGTATTTGCGCATCACGATTTACTTCATTTAACTCATACTCTTTATTAGCAATTACATGTTTTACCTGATGTTTATCGCAAAATGATAAAAGCGCACTTTCACAATCGTCGAAGTAAGGGGCGTCAAAAATATGCAGCTCTATTGCGTACTGCGCTAGCTGCTCGCGTATATAATTGAGGCGTCTTTTTAGTAAATCTATTTGAATGGGAGCAGCGTTGTGTTGTTGCCATTGCTTTTCGCAGATAAAAAAAATGGCCTGTTTAGCGCCATTATTTAGCGCTTCAATAAGCGCTTCGTTAGAAAAAAGGCGCAAATCACGCCTAAACCAAAAAAGTGTATTCATTATATGCCGTAACGTAATTTTAGTTCATTAGGGTAAGGATTAAAAAACACCTGCTTTTCTAGGTATTCATTAGGGTGTACTTTCAGATGATGTTTTAACAAAGTAAGCGGTACGTACAAAGGCACTAAACCTTGACGGTATTCATCGATGGCATCGCGTAGCTCTTGCTTTTCAACCTTAGATAAGTCTTTTTTAAAGTAGCCCTGCAAGTGCATTAACGTGTTGCAATTATTCCTGCGTGATGCAGGCTTTTTAAGGCCGTTCATTAACCCAAGAATGTACTCATCTGCTAAAGCGTTAATATCATCACCATTATAAGTACCAAGTAAATTACCTAAGTCGCGGTAAGCTTGATAATTATGAGCCATTAATAAGTACTTATATTGCGAATGAAACTGGGTAAGCTTATGCACTGTTAGCGGCTCAGATGCTAGTAACTGCCACTGTTTATAGGCGTACACGCGCATTACAAAATTTTCGCGTAAGTGCATGTCGTTTAAGCGGCCGTTTTCTTCACATGGCAATAATGGATTGTGCTTCATTATTTGCTCAGCAAAAAAACCAACGCCTTCAGAGGTATTGCCGGTGCCCGCTTCGTTATAAATTTTAATTCTTTCCATACCGCAGCTTGGGCTTTTCGCACAAAAAACAAAACCACTTAGGTTTTTAGCTTGCTCTGTGGCTACTTTTTTACCGTATTCAGTTAACTTAGGCCCAACATCGCCAGTGCCATCTGGGCGACACACTTTTATTGTATCGCCCACACGTACTTGGCGTATGGTTGGCCGAGGAATAGGTAACCCTACGGCTACCTCTGGGCAAAAACGCGTGTACTCTACATGTTTTCCAAGCTCATCCATACAAAAGTTAGACTTTTTATGGCCTGTATCAAAACGTACTTTTTCGCCTGCTAAGCAGGCGCTAATACCTATTTTTATTGTGTCTGTTTGCATAAATTCTCTTAATAAATCAAGTTACCTATAGGATTAAGTAACTTACTGAGCCCTTTATTAAAATGTAGCGCACTACTGACTACTGTAAAGCATAAACAACCATCTTTTGTGAGTGGAGTGTGCTGATGAGAGCCATCTTGCCAAATAAAGTCTCCTGGCACGTAACTACCCTCTTCATCACTAAACTCACCATCAAGTAGCAATGTTACTTCAAAACCAGTATGAGTATGCTCGGGGATTTCGCCCCCTGCGCCAATATGTAAAAGGCTTGAGCGCAATGGGCCATCATCAATAGCAACGCGAGAGCGAGCAAGCTTACCCACTTGCGTAAAACGCCCATGCGAAATACGTGTTAAGGCGCGTGGTAATTCGTAGTTATGCTCATTAACTTGTACGGTTACCGGCTCAACTTCGTAAACTTCATCAATGCTAGCATCGGCGGTTATCAAATCTAGCAGGTCAGCGTCAAAATCTGGCGCTTGTAAATCATTACTTAAATTTAATGTATCAGGGGCGTATGACGCATCGCTAAATACATCCTTTGCATTAGCGGCTTCAAGTTTTGCCACTTTTGTTTGGCAAACTGGGCACATATCAACGTGTATAGATACCGCAACGCTTAACGATGCAGGTAACTGCGCTGAACAATATTGTGCTAGTAAAGATTCACTAGGGTGATGTTTAATCATGCTGATCTCCCATTTCATTACGTAATTTTTGCAAGGCTAAACGCAATCGTGATTTTACCGTGCCTACAGGAATATTTAATTGTTGAGCAAGTTGCTCTTGCGACATATCTTGGAAATAAACGCCTCGGACGACCTCTCGCTGTGCGGTTGGTAGTTTGTCTAGGTAACGTTTAATTTGTTTATCTTCCAAGTGGTCGCTAAATTCAAGTGTTGTATCTTGAGATTCGTTAATAAGTGGCCAAATATCTTCGCTTATATTTTCTTCTTTATTACTTTTCATTTTACGAAGCATATCAAATGAGGCATTACGCATTACGGTATATACCCAGGTCGTCGCAGCCCCTTTATCGCTGTGATACAAATGCGCTTTACGCCACACTGAGGTTAATGTTTCTTGTACAAGCTCCATTGCTTGTGCCTCAGAGCCAAATTGCTTAATTCCAAAGCGTTTGATTTTTGGCGAAAAGTATTCAAATAAGTAAGCAAACGCTCTTTTGTCTCGCGAAGTAGCTACATCAAGCAGAGCTTGCATAAGCTCTGCACTTGGCGTTTCTGGCATGGCAGTATATTTACCTGTATTAGGTTCACAACGTGGTGAGGGTTGTTGACTTACCATAATAATTAATCCCGTGTATGCTTTTGTACATATCTATACGCCAAGCAATTAAACGCAGATCACATTATTTTAGGCAAATTCATTGTTGATCACAGTATGGAGGAAGTTTAGTAAGTTAGCAAAGTTACTTTCGAACGCAAGTTGCTGTTTTTTATCGATAGATATAGGTAATAGTTCAAGCCAGCGGGCAGCTACCCAGGCTAAATTATCAAACTTGGTTTGCCTATATAAACTAGAAAGCTCTTTATTGTTTAAAAATATGTCCTGTAAAGAATCAGACAAGCGTTGATTATCAGCCGAAATTTCACTGTGTGAGTCATTGTACCAATACGGCGTATTGCAATCGCTTAATAAGCCATGGCGCAATTCACTTTCATCTTGGTATACGTCATTTATTTGCACGCTTTTAGCAGCGTACACATCAATGAGTAGCATATTGCTAGGGTCTTGATCAAAGTCGATAATATCGACCAAACAGCCCTGAGCGCTAATATTAAATGGCGTGTCGTGCTGATAGGTGCACAGTACAAAACCGACATTATTTTGTAGTGCGGTTTTTACCATGTTTAAATACCTAGGCTCAAATATACGCAAACGCGTATAGCCTTCTGGTAAGACAAATATTGGTAATGGGAAAATCGCACGTTTCATAAAGTCTACTTCTTTAAATTACACTGCCTTTATTTACGTGCGCTTTTACTAAGTCGATCAGCTTACTCAAATCGAATTATTTAGCTATTAATTAAAAGTTGATCCAACTTCCCATACTTTTTATTACTTGAACCATATAGTAAACACTAATCATGCTTACAACAGGCGCCAACATAAGTGCAAATAATCCTAATTCGTTACTCATCGTCTTATCCTTTTACACTTATTTAGCTTTAACTTGCGTAGTTACCGGCATTGAAGACTGCGTGGTAACGTCAGCTTGTTCTTGCGCTTGATTTACAAATTGCTCAAGTACTGCCTGGGCATCAAAACTAAGGCTCTGCGAAATTGATTGTTCAAGTTCTGCCGTTGCTTGATTAATATAGCTTGTTACGTTTTGCGTTATAATATCAGTTACATCTAGGTCCACTTCACTCGCATGTACTTGCGAAGAACCTAATACTAATAAACTTGCCATAGCGATTTTAATTGAATGTTTCATAATGGTATTCCTTGTTGTGTATATTGTTTAGACGCAATAACATAATCAAGGGTTGTGCCAACAGAAAAATAAAAATTAAATGATTGATATTTAAAGACTATATCAAAATCCATATAGCAACGCAGCATTCAGGCTTGGTTAATTTAACTAACCTTTTTAATTTTTTGACTAACTATTAGTAAATATTTTTAGTTCACTATTTGCAGTTTAAAACAACGACTACCATTACTTTTTATTTTGTGTATCGGGTTTAACTTTTTTACCTAACCGATAAGCATCAACCATACTTAGTAACCAAATGACCACCATTAAAGGAAGATATTTATATTCCCCAAGCTGAGCACATTCACCTGATGGATTACGGGCGGCTTGTAAAATGCCTGAAGCCGTCATCGGAATTTTACCTGCTAAAATTTCATTTGCGCTACATTGCGCTATAGCCAAAATATCACCTAATGTCATAAACAAAAGTAGCGTAAATACACCTGCAAAAATACAGCCTATTAAATGCTTTTTAAGCGAAAAATGCCCTGCCCCAGGATACACAATGGCAGTAAGTAAAACGGCTTTGAGCTCTTTTTTCATGATAAACGTGCCTTAATTAATTGAGACTATACGACCACACTATACCCGATTAATTCCCTTTAAAATCAATAAAAGTACGGTGACTAATTTACAGTAACAATGCTGACATTGAAACATTGAGCGTACACCTGTACACTCAAGTTTAATTAATAAGTGGTAGGACTAGTATGACTATAGGTGCACCCTATTCTCGCAAAGAAGAAAAACTCAATGTATTAAGCCATGCACTGGGAATATTTTTTGCTGTGTTTGTAATGTGGGATTTATTTAAACAAGCCACCAGCGTAAAAGCTTATATTAGCACCGCTGTATATGGGGCTAGTTTATTTGTATTGTTTTTATCATCCACACTTTATCACGCCAGTGTACAGCCCAAATTACGCGCTTTTTATAAAAAGTGCGATCACTGCGCTATTTACGTATTAATAGCGGGTACGTACACCCCATTTTTATTGCTATCTCTAAATGGATTGTGGTCTTGGGGGACACTGAGTTTTATTTGGGCAGTCGCGCTTGGTGGCGTTGCTTATAAAGTGCTGGTTAAAAATGGTAATAAAAAAGTTTCGCTGGCTACCTACTTACTTATGGGCTGGTTTGCCCTTGCGATTGTATACCCACTTTATTTAAATATTGATGTAAAAGCACTGTACTGGTTACTGGCCGGTGGCATTTTTTATAGCTTAGGAACATTATTTTATAGCGCTAAAAGCACTCAATTTAGCCACGCAATTTGGCACCTCTTTGTAATAGCTGGGTGTGTGTGCCACTACATTTCAATTACTAATTACGTGTATTAATACATGTAATTAGTAATTTACTGCCACGCACATAAACCGCAATAATTTGGCTACCCTTCTATATAAAAACGCGATAAAAGCGCGTTGTAGCTTAAGCGATATCACCGCCTTAATTTAAGACGCTGTTATTTACGGCTTTGACTATAAGCCTATCACTTTACCTTACTCGCCTAGTTAACTAGCTCGATAAACAGCGTGTAACATTTTCGGTACTCTTATCCATTTTTTACCCATTTTATTCACTTACTCTTTTCCTAGTTTAAAAATAAATGATTTAAAATAAGTGACATAGCTTCAGATTTTAAATGTAACGCTATGGCATATCTATTGCTCCTTCAATATAAATGGTCAGTAAAACCTTGGCCAAGCAAATACGTAAAAGGAGATACAAAGTGGGCGCATTACAAGCTGACTCTATAAGTGAGGCAAGTGCTAGATTAGTAAGTTGCTACTTATACTCAATATTTTACAACCACACTCACTTTTACGTCTATTCCCGCCAAGCAAAGAGGTAGGTAACACGCATTGCTGCGTTATATGCCATTAGGCTCTTTGTGATTACATGCAGTTAATCCAACTTAAACTTTACGTTAAAGGAGACGTTGATATGCCAACTAACCAATTTACTATGCAAGACCCTAGAAGCCAATACCAAATGGGACGGACCGAAAAAGACAGTGATCAACCAGACCCAGGCCTAGATGAAATTTTAAAACCTAAAGCAGATCACGGCGAAGATACCTATGTAGGTAGCGACAGATTAAAGGGCCGCAAGGCGTTGATCACCGGGGGCGACTCGGGCATTGGCAGAGCGGTTGCCATTGCATTTGCCAGAGAAGGTGCCGATGTGGTTATTAATTACTTAGCCAGCGAAGAAGCCGATGCGAAAGAAACACTCGATATATTAAAAGCCAGCGGTAACAAAGCATGGGGAATTGCAGGCGATATCTCTGATGAGAGTTTTTGTAACGACCTTGTGGCGCAAAGCGTTGAAAACTTAGGCTCAATCGACATATTAGTGAATAATGCGGGTAAGCAACAGTTTGTTGCAGAGTTAGACGATTTATCTACCGAGCAATTTTGCCAAACATATGCAACAAATGTATTTGCTATGTTTTGGATAACAAAAGCGGCGGTAAAACATATGCCACCGGGCGCTAGTATTATTAATACAACCTCTATCCAATGCTATCAACCCTCTGCTGGGCTTCTTGATTACGCATCGACTAAGGGCGCAATTACAAGCTTTACTAAAAGTTTAGCAAAAATGCTGATTGATAAAGGCATTCGGGTTAATGGGGTTGCTCCAGGGCCAATTTGGACACCGCTTCAACAAAGTGGCGGCCAACCGGCTAAAAAATTGCCTGAATTTGGTGATAACGTACCATTAGGTAGACCAGGCCAACCTGCTGAACTAGCACCCACCTATGTCTACTTAGCGTCGCAAGAGTCAAGTTACATTACCGCGGAAATAATGGGCGTGACAGGTGGGCAGCATCTACCTTAATCATACTGGCTCACTCATATTAGTTAATCTCAGCTTATTAATTTTATAAAATAATAGCGGCGTATATACGCCGCTATTATTACCTAGCCTTTTTTAATCATACCTAAATAAGCCCCATTAAGTATTGGTGAGGCTCTGGTTAACAATACCTTAGACAGCATCTTAGCTTGGTACTAAAACCTGTGCTCAAGCAGCACTATTTAGCTCAGTGTGAGCAAGAGTGCGCCGAGTTAGACACACATAAATTAACTGCATAAATAACTTAAGCAGATTAAGTGTTATCTTTTTTAGCACGTATACCGCGAACGAACTCTTCTAAATAAGGCGTAAATTCTAGCGCAAGTGCTATAAATAGCACCGTTGCCAAGTAAGTTATTGGCAAAGGAGAGGCTTTTAATTGCAGCGTAAAGTCAGGAGGAAAGCCGCCTGGAGTAAATAAAGCGGTAAATTGCTCCCAATGGCGCGCAATAATTAATACCAAAGCTAACAGGGGTATCATTTCTAAAAAACTGTGTATATGTTGCTCTACCGGCCCTACCCTTCGCTTACTTACTGCATAAGTTACATCCCACATTGCTGTAAGCTCATGCAGAAAAAACAACACAATACAAATGGCAATAATCAAACTATTAACTTCAAATATTAAAACGAGGATTAACGGAATGCCCACTTCGGCAAACATTAATAAATGAATAAATGACTCTTTAGCACCGCTGGTTGTAGAAATATTACTACGTCGATGACAAAACCAATCAGCAATGCCAGCAGCAAGCCACACAGGGATCACAAAGTACATTAAAATCAATAAAGTTGGGTCAGTCATAGTTTGTTAGTCCTTAATATTTGGTTTTAATAACCCTCATGCTTAAAACTAAATATTTACACTTCATCAGCTTCTTCATTTATCACTAGCGATGTGAAAAAACGTATTTTTCAAATAATTTATCAGTCACTTTTAAGATGGCTTGAGGATTACTTACGTTTTTACCTTAATGTAAATGAGATACCATTTTTAAACGCGCCCTTGAGCGAGCATCTGGTATGCTCAATATCTATTTACAACTAATAAGTAGTTCAAGTGTTATGCCAAATCTCGACGCTTAATTGATTTAATGCCATTTTAGCTATAGGTAGGTGTAGAGGTGTTTTTTACTTTGCCGTATATATTTTTATTGTGTAAAAAATAGAAAATATATCGCTTATCATTGTAAGTTTTTCATTCACAAAGCTAAATAAGTAGGTTGTGGTAAAGGTAAAACTAGAAGCTGAATAACCCTATTTGTTGTAGATTTACGATAGCTAAAAACAAAAAAGTAAGCCGCATACTTGTAATAAAGCAGCCTTTAAAAGCTCTTTTACGATAATACGTTCATTACTGCCATCTACACTCGCGCATATTTACTTTGTCGTTTTTAAAGCTAACCCCTTCTAATAATAGCTTTTGGCGCTGCTCTTGGTATTTATCACTGCCTGCAGGAAATGATATTTTACCTTGGCTATTTACTACTCTGTGCCACGGTATAACAGAATCATCTGGCATTTGCTTTAAAAGGCGCCCTACTAAGCGTGAATTTTGCGGATAACCAGCAAGCGTTGCTACTTGCCCGTAACTTGCTACAAAACCTACAGGTATATTTGCAATAATGGTGTAAATGAGGGTTTCTTTATCAATATCAGCGGTCATTAACGTACGCCTCACTGAGTACTTTAAATTGCTCCCAAATAGAGCGCGCAACAGGGCCATGGTGTATTGCATCACGCCTAAATGCACGTACTTCTATGCCAAACTCATCTTCTCTGTCGTTTATCTGTATTTGCTGCAACAGCCCAGCTTCTATTTCAGGGGCGCAATAGTCTATGTTCATCATTGCCCAGCCGGCACCAGCAAGCAAAAACGACTTTAAATTGGTTACATCGTCAATCTTCATTAAGGCAGAGCCTTTTGAGTAAGAAAGCTTGTCGCTGTCTATGCTTAAGTCACTTTCAAACATAGCCAAACACGGGTAATTTTGTAGCTCGTTAAAGGTCATGTACTTAGGAAACGCTTTAGTAGATGCAATAATTCCAATATTTAACTTACCAATAGGTAGGCTCTCTAAGTGCCCTGTTGCATGAAATAAGTCAAACCAGGGGCCTATGCCTAACTCCACTTGCCCACTATTTACTTGCTCTAAAGAGACAAAGCGTTTGCCACTGGTTAAATTAAACTCTGTACGCTTAAATAGTCTAAAAGTATTACTTATGATCTCGTTATAACTGTCTTTTTGACAAATTTGCTCGTAGCAAATTCGATATTGTGGCTCGTTACCCAGTGCAAGCTCTTTAGCAAGCTGCGCTAGCTCATCATTTGCATGCAATAATTGTTGTGCTTCGCGATGAAAAACACGCCCTTTTTCAGTTAACTGTAATCGGTACTTGCTTCTATCGAGTAGTTCAAAGCCAATTTTTGCCTCTAAGTTTTTAATTGCTAAGGTAAGCGCAGGTTGAGTTTTATGTAATTTAAGCGCCGCGCCACTTAAACTTGCACTTTGTACAATGGCATCTAAAATTTGTAATTGATTCAGCTTCATACTGCGCTCAACATGATCATAAATAAAACTTATTATGTTTCTAAAATTTAATGAATTTTATTTTATATGGTTGCGGCGTATCCTGCACTTAATTATTTTGCCCATCATTGCCACGGAGAAGACATGAAACTCTTTCGTCTATGTATACTTACTACGACTTTACTTACCTTAATGGCCTGTTCAGAGCCAGAAAAGCAAGTAAAAGAAGAGCCCATTAGGCCTGTAAAGTTATTCAATATAGGACATGATTCGCAAACAAATGTGCGCAGTTTTCCTGCTGAAGTGGTTGCTAACCAAGGCTCGTACTTAGCATTTAGAGTCAATGGTGAACTGGTAGAGTTTCCGGTATTAGCAGGTGAAGAAGTTGAAAAAGGACAACTTTTAGCAAAGCTTGACCCAGAAGACTTTCAATTACAATACGATGATAGAAAAGCCCGTTATGAGCTTGCTAAATCACAACTTAGCCGCATTGAACAATTACTTGAAAAAAGAATCGCGAGTCAATCAGAGTACGATGAAGCATTAGCCAATATGCAAGTGGCAGAGTCTGCCTTTAAAATTGCCGAAACCAACCTAGAATACAGCGAACTGCGCGCCCCATTTGCAGGGACTGTAGCCAAAGTATTTGTTAAAAACTTTGAAAACATTCAAGCCAAGCAAAACATTTTACGCCTAGAAACCCGCGATTTAATGGATGTAGAAATCCAAGTTCCTGAAAAAATAATAGCGCGCATTAAAAAAGGCAGCGACTACCACCCTACCGTTGTGTTTGACGGTTATGATAATAAAGAGTACACCCTTGACTTAAAAGAGTGGGATACGCAGGCCGATCCTACTACGCTTACCTACAAAGTTGTTTTTTCGCTACCAGTGCCTAAAGACTTTAACCTACTTGCAGGGATGACGGGCCGTGTATTTATCGATTTATCAAAAGTAACCAGCTCGCAAGTGGCTTACACTATTTTACCGGTAGAGTCGGTTTTTTCTGAAGCTAAAGAAAGCGTGTCAGATAACGCCTATGTGTGGATATATAACCCAGAAACCGGTGTTGTTAATAAACAAGCCGTTAAAGTAGGCCAAGTACACCGCGACGGCATTGAAGTGCTAAGCGGTATTAAAGAAGGCCAAATTGTCGTCTCCGCTGGCGTACACTCATTAGATGAAGGCATGAAAGTACGTCCATGGAATAAAGAGCGAGGCTTATAATTATGAGCTTTGCGCAACTCTCCATAGAGAAAAAAGTAATTAGCTGGATGTTTGCACTACTGCTGTTAATTGGCGGAAGTGTGTCGTACTTTGATTTAGGCCAACTAGAAGACCCAGAGTTTACGCTTAAAACCGCCATGGTTATTACTATGTATCCGGGCGCATCGCCACAACAAGTAGAGGAAGAAGTCACCTTTCCTATCGAAAATGCGATTCAGCAACTCCCCTACGTAGATTATGTGACCTCTATTTCATCAAATGGTAAGTCGCAAATATCGGTAGAAATGAAAAGCACCTACCGAAAAGAGCAGCTGCGCCAAATTTGGGATGAAATGCGCCGTAAAATTAACGATTTAGCGCCTTCACTCCCGAGTGGCGTTTACCCAAGCACCATTTTAGATGACTTTGGTGATGTATACGGCGTTATGTATGCGGTTACCGGCGATGGCTACTCTTATGATGAACTTAAAGATTACACCGATTACTTAAAGCGTGAACTCGTACTGGTTAAAGGTGTGAGTAAAGTGACCATTGCTGGTGAGCAACAGCCTCAAGTAATGGTTGAAGTGTCTACCCGTAAATTAGCGCAGCTCGGTATTGCCCCAAGCCATATTTTTGGTTTACTGCAATCGCAAAATACAGTCTCTAACGCAGGTAAAATTAGAGTGGGCGATGAGTCTATACGCTTTCACCCAACCGGCGAATTTAAAGATGTTAAAGAGCTCGAAACCCTACTTATATCTAAACCCGGTGCTAGCGAGCTTATTTACTTAGGTGATGTAGCCAAAGTATTTAGAGAATACGCAGAAGTACCCAGCAATGTTATTCGCTACAACTCAGAACAAGCGCTTTTAATTGGCGTTTCGTTTATGAATAGCGTGAACGTAGTAGATGTAGGTAAACGTATTGACGAGCACTTAGCAGAGCTTGAATACCAGCGCCCACATGGCATACATGTAGAATCGGTGTATAACCAACCTAAAGAAGTAGAAAAATCGGTAGATGGCTTTATTGTCAGCCTAGTAGAGGCGATTGCCATTGTAATCGTGGTACTGCTTATATTTATGGGGTTAAAAAGTGGTATTTTAATTGGCGGTATTTTATTACTCACCGTTTTAGGCACCTTTATATTTATGAAGTTGTTCGCCATAGACCTGCAACGTATTTCTCTGGGTGCGCTTATTATTGCCCTTGGTATGCTGGTAGATAACGCTATAGTAGTAACCGAAGGCATATTAATAAATTTAAAGCGTGGCCAAACTAAGTTAAAAGCTGCGGTTAATATTGTAGAACAAACTAAATGGCCGCTACTAGGCGCTACAGTTATTGGTATTACTGCGTTTGCCCCTATTGGCTTAAGCTCTGATGCGACCGGTGAATTTGCGGGTAGCTTATTTTGGGTGTTGTTTATATCGCTCTTACTAAGCTGGATCACCGCCATTACGCTTACGCCATTTTTTGCAAATTTAATGTTTAAACAAGATGAGTTTAAAAAAGCTAAAAATGCTGAGGGCGAAGAGGATGATGACGACCCATATCAAGGCTTTATTTTTACCGGCTATAAAGCACTTTTAGATGTGTCTATGCATTATCGTAAAACCACGCTTGTGCTTATGGTCGTGCTCCTTTGCTCGGCTGTGGTTGGTTTTGGTGCGGTTAAACAATCGTTTTTCCCAGCCTCTAACACGCCAATGTTTTATGTAGATTACTGGCAGCAACAAGGCTCCGACATAAGAGCAACGCTAGAGGGAATTAAAAAGCTTGAAAACTACCTTCAAAAAGAAGAGCTAGTTGAAGAAATAACCAGTACTACAGGCCAAGGTGCTCCACGCTTTATGCTTACTTATGCACCGCAAAAGTCGTACTCGTCATACGGGCAGCTCATTATTAGAGTAAAAAACCGCGAGGCGGTGGCTGTAGTAATGAAAAAAGTGCGTGAATACTCGCAAAATAGACCGCTTTCAGCTGAGCTTAAAATTAAGCCCATGGAAATTGGCCCCTCAACCGATGCTAAAATTGAAGCACGCTTTACAGGCCCCGATCCGGTAATACTTAGACGATTAGCCGCCCAAGCTGAAGAAGTTATCGCACAAGACGACGGCGCTTATAATATTCGTGATGATTGGCGGGCACGTACTAAAATGATTCGTCCACAATTTAACGAACAAAAAGCGCGCCGCTTAGGTATTAGTAAGTCAGACCTTGATGATGTTCTGCTTACTAGCCTTTCGGGCAAGCAAGTGGGTGTATATCGTGATGGTACGCAACTTCTGCCAATTATTGCTCGCTCACCGGCAAATGAGCGCCTAAATGTAGAAAGCGTTCACGATTTACAAATATACAGCCCTGTACTGGGTGTATTTGTGCCAGTAACACAGGTGGTTGACGAATTTGTGGTTGAATGGGAAGACAGCCTAATTATGCGCCGCGACCGAAAGCGCACAATAACGGTAATGGCCGATCACAACGTATTAGGCGATGAAACTGCCGCTAAGTTATTTGCACGCGTGCGCGGACCCGTAGAGGCAATAGAGTTACCGCGTGGCTATAAATTAGAATGGGGCGGCGAGTATGAGTCGTCATCGGATGCACAAGCCGCTATATTTGGTTCATTACCGCTGGGTTATTTAGCGATGTTTGCGGTAACCGTACTGCTGTTCAATTCACTTAAACAGCCTTTAGTTATTTGGGCTACAGTGCCACTTGCCATTATTGGTGTGAGTGCGGGCATGTTAATAATGAATGCGCCATTTAGCTTTATGGCACTACTTGGATTACTAAGTTTAAGCGGGATGCTAATTAAGAACGGCATTGTTTTGGTCGATCAAATAAATCTTGAGCTTCGCGATGGTAAATCGCCTTATCAAGCTGTGTTTGAATCTGGCGTTAGCCGTGTACGCCCTGTGGCCATGGCGGCTATTACCACCATTTTAGGTATGATCCCGCTGTTGTTTGACGTGTTCTTCCAGTCAATGGCGGTAACTATTATGTTTGGTTTAGGTTTTGCAACCATACTTACGCTTATTGTAGTGCCTGTGCTTTATACTGTTGTATTTAGAATAGACTACGAACCTAGAAAGTAATTTAAAAGCCTTACAGGACGTTTAAAACGCAGCTTACCTCACAGTAGCTGCGTTTTTTATTATTTAAACCGAGGTTAAAGATGAACTTAATAAACTAGGTTGTATATGTATTCTCTTTGGCTATTTTCGCTTTATAACCGACGAAAATGGCAATGTAGATTTAAACAACTACCGTTTCACGGGCGGTATTAGACTGGTAATAACAGGCATGTTTGACGGTACTTACGATTTAATTAAACGGCTACACTCTAAAAACAGCGTATCTACATTAGCCGTTTATTTAGAGCTTTTTTTACTTTATATTGGCGTTGTGTTTTATAAATAACCCCTCAAATGACAGCAAAACAACTTTTTAGAATAATAATTACCGCTAGTTTACTATTCCCACCCCTATTTTTTATTGCTTGGGATGAAAATCTCGATCCCCCCTTTATTGCCAATACCGCTTATGATTTTTTAACACATAAGCTGCTTCCTGTTTTGTCAGTAATAATTAGTATTGCAGGGGGGATGTACGGATACAAAAAGTACAACGCATGCATAACATTTAAATCAAATTTTAAAGACTACTTAGAGGATGATGGGAAGCTTAGGGGCTGGCTGGGTATTTTGTTTATACCGGTTTTAGTTTATTTATGGCTGTGGGCTAGTTTTTGCATTTCAGTAAAGTTATGGACATATTATTATAGCGACAATAGCTGGCAGCAAGAGTACCAGCTACTGGCTGTAGAGGCGTGTCCGAGTGATTACGAATACAGCTGCGCAAAACTGGTTGTGCTTGATTTACAAACTTACAGAAAGCGCTCTTTTAGGTGGTATTTAGATAAACCAGCATTAAAGCGGCTAAAAAATGAGAAAATAAACATTGTGGGCGTTAAAAGCCCACTCGGTAACGTTGTACATCAAATACAATGGTAAGTGCGCACGCTATTTTTTTAAACTTAATGTGCCAGATGAACGCGCTTTACCGTTTGCTGGCTTTTTGTTGTTTGCGCTTTTGCTATCGCCTTGCGTATTTTTGCTAGCGCCCCCTTTACCTAAATAGGTGGTTGAGCGCTTTTGAAAAGGGGTATTACTTCTTTGAGTGCGAGTGCCTCGCTCATTATTAAAGGCGCGTGGGTTTTCACCCTGAAAATCACGCTTTTTAGGCTCGCCTTTGTTATTGGCATTTTGCTTATTGGTATCAACCGAGTGCTCTTGCGTTTTACCCGAATCAGCAATGGAGTCAATAATTTGCGCCATTTCTACGTCGGTTAAATGTCGCCACTGGCCTACTTTTAAGCCCTTTAACGTTACATTCATAATGCGGGTACGTTTAAGGGTCACAACTTCATAGCCTAGGTATTCACACATACGACGAATTTGGCGGTTTAAACCCTGCGTAAGCACTATTTTGAATTCTTGCGGAGCTGTTTGTGTCACTTTACATTTTTTTGTAACGGTATCTAAAATAGGAATACCGTTGGCCATTTTGTTCACAAATTGGCGATTGAGTGGTTTATCAACTGTCACCACGTATTCTTTTTCGTGATTATTACCCGCTCGCAAAATTTTATTAACGATATCGCCTTCGTTAGTTAAAAAAATCAATCCTTCTGAAGGTCTATCTAAACGGCCGATAGGAAATATACGGGTGGGATAATTAACGGCTTTGACAATATTACTTTGAATTTTACTCTCGGTGGTACAGGTAATACCCACTGGCTTATTATACGCAATGTACACGCGTTTTGGTTTTTCGCGCAGCGGTTTTCCATCTACTAAAACAGTATCGGTATCAGCCACTTTTACGCCCATTTCAGGCGTATTACCATTAACTGTTACACGACCTTGCTCAATATATTTATCGGCTTCACGGCGTGAACAAAAACCTGTTTCACTAATAAATTTATTTAAACGTTTTAATTCGGTCATGGCACTTAATGGTCCTAATTTTAAAGGCGACTAGTGTAAACCACACGCCATTATTTTTCGCCCCTAATTTAAACCTTTACGCATTAATTTTTGCAATTTTTGCTTGAGTTAACCTGCGCCAAACATATTCCAGCGGCCCTTGCTCATAATAGCGACAATATAAAGCTGTAAACAATAGCTGCACGCTAACCAGGCCAGTCGCGACTATCCAATAGTCTATTCGGTTAAAACTTAATACCCACTGCGGATACAACACTTTATAAAGCAACAGCTGCATCAGTGTTTGGCATATATATAAGGTAAAAGCTAAGCGCCCCGCCTGCTGAATAAGCTGGCCCACATGAGCACGGTTATTACAAAATTTAACGATGAGATGAATATAAAATACAGCCATGAACAATGCGGCAAAGGTATTTATAAACTCTTGTATGGCGAACCCTGCTCCCCCTGTAAACTTTGACGCATAAAGCCTCATGCCTGAAAAAATAAAGGCGCCAGCTATACAAACAATAAGGTGCGGATTGGTTAAACCTTTACTAAAAACCTCATTTTTATATAAATATATGCCAATCAGCATTAGCCCTACGCACAGCCACATGATCATGATAGGAACAGCTACCAGCATTAATACATTCATACCTAGATTACTCAAAAAGTAATCGCTGTAATACGGGCTATATAAATCGATATACTGTGCTGAATCACGATAAACGACCTCATCTGGTGCACTAAAGAGCACCAACCCCGTGGCTACACAACCAATTAAAAGAAACTCCCCTGCCCTTTTTACAAGCAGTTGGTTATTACTTTGCAAATATTTTAGAACAAACCAGCCAGATACACCGTACAAAAATAAAATGTCGCCAGCCCAAAGTAAAAAACCATGTACCAAACCAAAAATGATAAGCCAATGCAATCGCGCTTTTAAAGGCGCTGTTGATTTAACTTTTTGCCATTGAATATAAAGCCCTGCCCCAAACAGTAAGCTAAACAGCGTTCTAAATCGGCCATCAACAAAAAAAGTACTCACAGCATGGATAAGGGTGTCGCTAAAAGGCGGGGTAGATAAAGGAATATAGCTATAATCCATTAAGCCAAACGCATAGCCATTCATATACACTAAGCAAAGCACAGCAATGCCGCGAATAAAGTCCATATTATAATTTCGCATCATGAGCGGTTACTGTCCTCTAACTATTATTTTTATAATTATCTGCCCAATCTACGGCTTGATTATATAACCCTGGCAGCACATCTCTTTTAACATTAAGTAATATAACGGCTTTTTCTAATGTCCACCAGCTACCTGTTTCGTACGCTTGTACTACATTTAAGATATAATATAGGGTGTTTTTTTCGTTTAATAATGCCGCTTTAATATCATCAGGAAAAGGTAATTTTTCGACTAATAAACTCATAGGTTGATCGAGTATGGCATCTAGTAACGAAAACAAGCCGGTTAAAAACGCCTCACCCGCCAACGATTTAGACACCTGCTTTGCTATTAGCTCACAAAAGCGTGCTCTAACTACACACACTTGCATTAGTTCTGCTGGCTTTTTACCCGCGGTGTGCGCGGTAACAATTAAACTAACAAACTTTTTTAAACGCTCATGCCCTAAATACACTAACGCCTGCTTAATAGATGATATTTTACTCTGAATAGGAAAAACACCGCTGTTAATTAGCCGCATAAGCTTATAAGCCAAGGCCGCATCGGCTTCAAATAACGCACTAATTTGCTTTATATCTGGGCTTGGTTTCATTACTTGCGCGTAAATAGCCACAACTAACGCATAGTTATAATCAATGTCTTGCTGTTCGTGCATTGTGGGCTTGGCAAAAAAGTAGCCTTGAAAGTAATCAAACCCCATTTTATGTGCTTGGTGATAATCGGCTTGGGTTTCTATTTTTTCTGCTAATATTTTTATTTTTTTATGCTGTTTTAGTTTTTCTACAATCTCGGCAATATCTGATAAAGGCGTTTGCGCAATATCAAACTTTACTAGCTTAATAAACTTTAAAAATCGCTCCCATTGCTCGTTATAAACAAAGTCATCTAATGCGAGTTTATAGTTTTTATGAAAAAGCTCTCTGCAAAGCTGATAGTTATCATCGGTGGGTTCAATGGTTTCTAACAGCTCAATGACCACATCTTTACAGGGTAAAAAGTCACATAAATTGTGCTTTAAAGAGTCAGGGCCTATATTTATCAGTGCCGTTTTACCTGAGGTGATGTGGCGTGTGCCTAAATTAAGCTGGTTTTCCATTATTAGGCGAGCAGTTGCTTGACCTTCTTCTATATCGGGAAAAAAGTTTTCAGCACTATTACGAAATAAAAGCTCGTAAGCAACTACATTTTGCTTACGATTGAATATTGCTTGCCTTGCAACAAATACAGACACATTACCTACTTCTTATTTATATACTCAAACTAAGTAACTAATAGCGTAAATAGGTATAAATGTCACTTCTACTGCGTTTAATTTTAATGATTTAGCAATACATGCTTGAAATATAATCAGCAGCGACCGTTTCCCACGAAAAACGTGCTCCTTTAGCATTAGCTGTAATGTTACTCCATTGCTTAGGATTTTGCTGTTTTAGCGTAAGGGTTTCAGTTAAGCATGTCATTAACCCATCAACTTGTTCATTCAACGAGCCGCCAGAAAATGCAAAGCCATTGTTGTTGTGGCTTACGGTGTCTTTTAAACCGCCAACACTGTGTACTAAACAAGGTTGCCCTGCGCGCATAGCAAGCATTTGACTAATTCCGCAAGGTTCAAACGAGCTTGGCATTAAAAATAAATCCCCAAGCTCATATAGGCTATCGCCAATACCTTGCCCATAACCTTTTAAAAACAATAAGTTTGCATTGCGTGCCATAGCCTTGGTAAAAATGCTTTCAAGGGTTTTGTCACCAGAGCCTAAAATAATAAGACGACCATTAAAACGGTTAATTATTTCACACACTTTATCAAGCGCTAATGCATTACCGTATTGTTGGCAAAGTAATAACACCTTTTGCTCGGTCAGCCTGCCAACACTTGTTACAAGGGGCCCATCTATTGGCGTGTTTTTAAACTGCAGCATGCGCTGATGCGCCACATAGTAGCTCGTTTCAAGCTGCTCATGTTTTGCCATCCAGTTAAATAAAGTATGTTCAATACGCTCATACAAGAGCGATAAAGTAACCTGCTCAGGGTTTTGCTCAGGGTATTCACAGCCATTTAATATTCCCACCACCTTGCCTTGAGCCGATTGATTTTGTAAATCAAGCTCTAAGCCTTCTCCACCAAAAAAACCTTGCTGATAATTACTCGGCTTTAGTACCTCGGTACTGTAAGTAGGTGAGACTAAATGAACTTTATCTGCCAAATTTATAGCACTGCGCATAGGGTTAAAACAGTGTGGGTAACGAGGATCGCACAAATGTTGCCCGTTATAACCTAACGACGGAAACCAAGCCTCTAAACTCGAGTCGTCGTGTTTAAAAGGCCTGATCCCTTGCAGTGCTAAATTATGAACTGTATAGGCAATATGTAAATTAGCGAGGGTATCGTAGCGTTTATCAAATTTTAATAATACGGCGACACACGCGCTATGCCAATCATGTAGATGCAGTGCTTGAGGGCGCATTATTAAACCCTGTAGCAGCGCTTCACATAGAGCGGCACTAAATAATGCATATTTTGTTGCATCAGTGGCAAAAGGTCGCCCGGGTTCGTCATTGCAATACACCGAACCCGATTGGCTAAACAATGGGTGCGAAATAACAAATTGATTAATGTGTGTGTTGTCATCACTTATTTTAAATAAAGATAATACCTGTGGCTGCGCTCTAAATATAACAGTGACATCACCTATATATTCACGTTGCAGTTGCTCAAACCCATAATCAGGAATAACAACATCTACGCTCACGCCTTGTGCTGCTAGTGCTTTTGGGGCATCTCTGACTACATCTGCTACCCCGCCCACTTTAGCGTTTGGTAAAGCATCGTTTTCTGCGGCAACCATTAATACATGCATTTATTTACTACTTCCTTAACCTTTGTTATTCGCATCCGATTTTAAGCGAACTTTTTATTTTCGTGTGCTTGACGTTCAAGCTTTTTAGCAAGTTCCGTGAGCATATCACGGGTGACTAATACGATGCCTTTTTTAGATACCCTAAAGCCATTTTCTTCATCGGCTTTTCTATCGTAGCCAATTTCAAGCCCTGCGGGTATTTCACAGCTTCGATCAATTATGGCTCGCTTAATTTTACAATGACGATTAATGAGAGCCCCGGGTAAAATTACTGATTGCTCTATTTCGCAAAATGAACGCACGTGCACGTTTGAAAACAGCAGTGATTTTCTAACTACTGAGCCCGATACAATACACCCTCCTGATACCGTTGAGTCTACCGCCATACCGCGTCTATCTTCATCATCAAAAATAAACTTAGCCGGTGGCAACTGCTCTTGATAGGTCCAAATCGGCCAGGTTGGATCGTATAAATCTAGCTGTGGCTCGGGCATTACCAATTCCATATTGGCTTCCCAAAACGAGTCTAACGTTCCTACATCGCGCCAATAAGGTTGCCCTTCTTGCATGGGATCTCTAAACGGAAACGCATACACACTGTGCTCTTCTATAATTGCCGGAATAATATCGTGCCCAAAGTCGCGGCCAGAACCTTCATTTTCAGCATCTTTTTTTAGCTGCTCAAATAAAAACTCAGTATTAAACACATAGTTGCCCATAGAGGCTAAGCAGGTACCTGGCTTACCAGGGACAGAGCTGGGGATCGAAGGTTTCTCATCAAAGCGACATACCCGATTTTTTTCATCAACAGTCATTACCCCAAAGGTATCTGCAGCCTCTTCAACAGGTACTTCAAGGCAACATACTGTCATGTCGGCGCCTTTTTGCACATGCTCGGCTAATAAAGCGCCGTAATCCATTCGATAAACGTGATCGCCTGACAAAATCATCACATATTTTGGCAGTTCGTGGCGAATAATATCCATGTTTTGAAAAACCGCATCGGCAGTCCCACAATACCACTCATCACCATTACGCTGAGATGCGGGTAAAATTTCAACCGACTCCCCCAGCTCCTTTTTAAAATGGCCCCAGGCGCGATTAACATGGCGAATCAAAGAGTGCGATTTATATTGTGTGGCTATGCCTACACGCCTCACACCCGAATTGATACAATTTGATAATGGAAAATCGATAATACGGTGCTTACCGCCAAAATAAACAGCGGGCTTTGCGCGCCAATCTGTCAATTCGTGTAAGCGTGAGCCGCGTCCACCAGCCAGTATTAACGCGTACGTATCTCGGGTTAAGCTACTTATGTAACGATTTGCATAACTAGGCATAATACTCTCTCCGTTTAGTCTGTGCTCTTAGTGGCATGGCTCGTAGTTGCGTGTAAGTCTGTTTCACTAATAGTTAGGGGGGTTAGGTGCCAAATATCTTCACTGTATTGGCTTATGGTTCTATCGCTTGAAAATATGCCGCTTGCGGCCGTATTTAAAATACTCATTTGCGTCCAATGCGTTTGGTCTTGATACGCAGCCTCTACCTGCTTTTGCGCTGCCACATAGCTTTCAAAGTCATGTGCAACCAACCACGGATCGTGAGGGCTTTTAATAGCATTAATAATGTCGTCAAATAAATTAGGCTCAAACAGGTTAAATTGCCCGCTTTCGAGTAACTGCATTACATGGCTTAGGTCGCTGTTTTGCTCTATTAAATGTGAAGGGTTATATCGCGATTTAATATCATCAATTTGATGAGCCTGCGCACCAAACAAAAAGAAGTTATCAGCGCCAACAGCGTCTCTAATTTCAATATTCGCCCCATCTAACGTACCAATAGTAAGCGCACCATTCATCATAAACTTCATGTTACCGGTGCCTGATGCTTCTTTACCTGCGGTCGATACTTGCTCTGATAAATCGGTTGCAGGGCAAATAGTTTCCATGGCGGTTACATTATAATTTGGCAAAAACGCAACTCGTAAATAAGGCGCTGCAAGTGGGTCTTTATTAATAACCTCAGCTACGTTATTAATTAGCTTAATTATTTTTTTAGCCATGTAATAACCAGGGGCGGCTTTACCCCCTAAAAGCACACAACGTGGTACTAAGTTTGTGGTATCGCCTCGGCGTATACGGTCATATAAATGAATAACATGAAGTACATTTAATAACTGGCGTTTGTATTCGTGAATACGTTTAACTTGTACGTCAAACATCATCTCTACATCAAAATCAACACCACAGCGCTCTTTCACTAAATCGACGAGACGTTGTTTGTTTTCGCGTTTAACATTTTGCCATTGCTGATGAAACGCGGTGTCGTCGAAGTAGCGGCGTAATTGGCTTATATCTGCAAAATCGCTAACCCATTTTGAGCCAATTTTTTCTGTAATTAAATGACTCAAGGCCGGGTTGCAGTGTGCTAACCAACGCCTTGGGGTAACCCCGTTGGTTTTATTATTAAACTTGTTAGGCCAAAGCTCATAAAAGGTTTTAAATAGCCCTTCTTTTAAAAGTTGGGTATGTAGTGCGGCCACACCATTTACCGAATAGCTGCCCACAATCGCTAAATAAGCCATGCGTATTTGCGGCACGTCGCCTTCTTCAATTAACGAAAGTGCACGCTGCTTACTTGCATCGCCTGGCCAATGCTGAGCCACTTGCGCTAAAAAGCGGGCGTTTATTTCATAAATAATTTCTAAAATTCGCGGCAATAGTTTTGCAAAAAGCGGCACTGACCATTTTTCTAATGCCTCAGGCAATAGCGTGTGGTTAGTGTAAGCCATTGTGCTGGTTGTAATTTCCCACGCGTTATCCCAATCAATCTCGTAGTCATCAACTAAAATGCGCATTAACTCTGCCACGGCAATACTTGGGTGCGTATCGTTTAATTGAAATACATGATGTGCAGCAAAGTCACTAAAGTCTTCGCCGTATTGTTCAACCCATTGCGATACGATATCTTGAATACTCGCTGATGATAAAAAGTACTGTTGGCGCAATCTAAGCTCTTTACCATTTTCACTGCTGTCATTTGGGTAAAGCACCATTGTGATTTGTTCTGCTAGGTTTTTTTGCGCTACCGCTTCTGAATAACTCCCCGCATTAAACTCGGTTAAGTTAAATTCGTCGGTCGCTTCTGATTTCCATAGCCTTAGCGTATTAACAATGTCGTTTTTATAACCAGGAATAGGCACATCATATGGCACAGCTAATACGTCGTGACAACCAACCCATTGACGGTGTTCGCGCCCATGTTTGTCGGTATAACTTTGTACGTGCCCAAAAAACTTCACTCGTTGTGATTGCTCAGGCGCGGCAAGCTCCCACGGGTGCCCCTCACGAAGCCAGTTATCGGGTTGCTCAACTTGGTGGCCATTTTTTAATGATTGGTTAAACATACCGTATTCGTAGCGAATACCGTAACCAACCACGGGAAGCGCAAGGCTTGCACAACTATCTAAAAAGCAGGCAGCTAAACGCCCAAGGCCACCATTACCTAGCCCTGCATCGTGTTCTGCCTGGGCTACGGTTTCAATTGTGGTGCAATACTCTTGCAGTGCATTGGAGACTTGCTCGTCTAAGTCGAGATTTAAAATTGCATTACCAAGTGCTCTACCCATTAAAAACTCTAGCGATAGGTAAGCTGTTTTACGGCGTTTTTCTTGCTTGATTTGTTGTTTGGTTTCTCTGCAACGGGCAACCAGCCGATCTCTGATTGTCAGCGCAAGCGCATGATATAAATACAGTTGCGACTCACCCACTTTGTCACGCCCTAAACTGTAATAAAAGTGCCGAGTTAAATCATCTTTTAAAGTGCTTTCATCAATTACAGGGCCTTCTTGCCACCCTTTTACCACACACACATTTTCGTCTTGCTTAGACATGACCATCGTCCTCTAAATTTGCACTAAAAACCCAGCTGCTTTGTGCTGAAATTTCGACTATTGCATCCTCTTTACTGCTTAGCGATGCGTTATGTACACTTGATAAAACCATGTCCCATTGCGCCGCGATAGGCGATGGGGGTAACTTACAAAAAACTGTTTTTTTACTCGCATTTAAAATGATTAATAAGGCGTATTTATTTTGCTTATCTAACAAGCTATACATTAAAAACTGGCGCTGTGGCTCGTGCCAATGCTCGTCGGTCATTTTTACGCCTTGCTCGGTAAACCATTTAACCGTAAAGCGCTCGTCAATATCTTCTGAGAACACACTGTGTTTAAACGCACTGTGACCACGTCTTATTTTTAGTGCATCGTCAATAAATCGGGTTAGTGAATGATTTAGCTGCGAGTCTTTCCATGCCAACCAACTGGTGCGGTTATTTTGACAATACGCATTATTATTGCCCCCTTGCGAGTGACCCATTTCACTGCCTGAGGCAATCATAGGCACCCCTTTTGAGAGTATTAGCGTAAGTAAAAAGTTCTTTTGTTGCTGCAGCCTTAGGGCAATAATTTTGGCATCATTAGTAAATCCTTCAACACCACAATTGGTGGAATGATTAGCGCTGTGGCCATCGCGATTTTGCTCGCCATTCGCTTCATTATGTTTATGCTCATAACTCACCAAATCGGCAAGCGTAAAACCATCATGGCTGGTAATAAAATTAATACTGTTTAGCGGCCCGCGCTGGCTGTGCTCAAAAATATCAAATGAGCCATGAATACGTTTTGCTACATTTGCAATAACGCCTTCTTCGCTTTGCCAAAATCGGCGTATTACATCTCTGTATTGGTCATTCCACTCTCGCCAAGGTGCAGCAAAAGCCCCCAGTTGATAACCTCCTGGCCCTATATCCCAGGGCTCACTAATAAGCTTTACACGACTTAATACAGGGTCTTGCTCAATGGCTTGAAAAAACGCATGGGCGCTATTAAAACCATGGGCATTTCGGCCTAAAATGGTGGCTAAATCAAACCTAAATCCGTCTACTCCCATTACTTGCACCCAATAACGTAAGCTATCAAGTACCAGCTTTAAGGTTTTAGGATGATCAATATTAATGGTGTTACCACAGCCTGTATCGTTTATATACACCTGAGGCTTATCAGCCACCGTCCGGTAATAAGCTAGGTTATCTAGCCCTCTGAGCGATAAAATCGGCCCATCGGCGCCCGCTTCTGCGGTGTGGTTATAAACCACATCTAAAATAACCTCTATATCCGCTTTATGAAGCTCGCTAACCATGCGCTTAAATTCGTTAATGTCATCATCAACTAAATAATCTTTATGCGGGGTAAAAAAGTTGAGTGTGTTGTAGCCCCAATAATTTTGCAGCCCTTTTGCTGTTAAAAACTGCTCACTTATAAAAGCATGTACAGGGAGCAGCTCTAGTGCGGTAACCCCTAAATTATGCAAATGCTCAATAAAGCTAGGGTGGCTTAAGCCTAAAAACTTACCTTGTAAATTTTTAGGGATATTAGGGTGTCGGCACGTGGCGCCTTTTACATGGCACTCATAAATAACGGTATTAGACCAGCTATGGTTTGGCTTTTTATGTTTATAAGGCTGGCTATTAATAACCCGTGATTTAGGTATATCAATGGCATTATTAACGGTGCTTTTCGTGCCAATAGGCATTTGCCCATAGTGGCGCTCACTCCATGTAAATTCGCCAAATAAGTCTTTTGCATAAGGGTCAATCAGCAATTTGTGCTCGTTAAACAGCAGGCCTTTTTCAGGACTGTACTCCCCTTCTACGCGATAACCATATAATGCGCATTCGGCTAAGGGTGCTACATGGGCTGTCCATATACCGCCTTCGTTGATATGCATGGTTACTTTTAATATTTCAGAGTGCCCACTTTTATCAAATAAGCACACATAAGCTTGTGTTGCCTTAGGTGCGTACAAGCTAAAGTTAACGCCGCCACTGCTAATAGTTGCGCCAAGTGGCTGTGGTTGCCCATGTGAAACCTCAAATCGATTACTCATCTTCAACCTTTTGTAAATAAATAGTCGTTAACCCGCCCACTGCAATTTTAATGCTATGCGAAAAACCATGAACGCTTGCCTTTACGCTACTAACCGTGGCGTTTTTGTTTGCTGTTACTTTAATACCTGAGCCAAAAAAAGCGTCATCATCGGTGTTTAAAATAACCTTATATTTACCCGCTGCGGGTACCCCAATTTCATACTCTTGATAAGAAACAGGCGTAAAGTTTGCCACTACTACAATAAAGTCGTGGGCATTTTTAGCATAACGTACAAAACTAAATATACTTTGCTCGTTATTGTTGTTATCTATCCATTCAAAACCCGCAGGGCTTGAGTCGAGTTCATACAGTGCAGGCGACTTTTTATAAACAGTATTAAGCGCTTGTACAGTGTTTTGTATACCGCGGTGGCTTTTATGCTCTAGCAAATGCCAATCAATAGAATGGTTGTGATCCCACTCTTTTCGCTGTGCTATTTCGCCGCCCATAAACAGCAGCTTTTTGCCTGGGTGCGCCCACATAAATGCGTAATACGCACGTAGATTGGCAAATTTTTGCCAATCATCACCGGGCATTTTTTCAATTAATGAGCCTTTACCATGTACAACTTCGTCATGACTTAGCGGTAAAATGTAATTTTCGCTAAATGCGTACACCATAGAAAACGTCATTTCGTGATGATGATGCTGCCTATAAAGCGGATCATGTTGCATGTAATGAAGGCTGTCGTTCATCCACCCCATATTCCATTTGTAGCCAAAACCTAAGCCATTGTGATCAACACTTTGAGTGACCCCCGGCCACGCGGTCGACTCTTCAGCCACCATCATAATGCCCGGATTATTTTTATAACTACGCAAATTTACCTGCTTTAAGCACTCAATAGCGCCTAGGTTTTCTCGCCCACCATAACAATTGGCAACCCATTCACCTTCTTTGCGGCTGTAATCTAAATAAAGCATTGAAGCCACCGCATCTACGCGCAGTCCATCAAGGCCAAATTGCTCTAGCCAATACATCGCATTAGAGATTAAAAAGCTTTTAACCTCCGGGCGGTCGTAATTATAAATATAGGTATTCCAATCAGGGTGAAAGCCCTGTCGAATATCGGCATGTTCAAATAAATGCGTGCCGTCAAAGTGGTGTAAACCATGCGGATCACTAGGAAAATGCCCAGGCACCCAATCAAGTAGCACGCCTAAGTTTGCTTTGTGGCACTGCTGAACAAAGTATTTAAAACTGCTGTAATCACCAAAGCGACTAGTTGGTGCAAACAATCCCACTGGCTGGTAGCCCCAAGAGCCATCAAACGGATATTCACTTATTGGCATTAATTGAATATGCGTAAAGCCCATTTCAAGCGTGTAATTAACAAGTTTGTCGGCAAGTTCGCTATAGCTTAAATAGCGGTTTTCTTCAGCCCTTTGCCATGACCCTAAGTGCACTTCGTAAATACTTATGGGCGCGTCTATATGGTTACGCTTTTGACGGTTTTTAAGCTCGCTATCACTGAGCGAAATAGGCGTTGCTTGCTGTTGTAACACACTGGCCGTACCCGGAGCTTGCTGCATTTTAAAGGCAAACGGATCTGCTTTTTCAAGCACATCGCCTTGCTGTGTCACAATAGAAAATTTATAACAGGTATCGGGCTGAAGCCCTGCGATAAAAAGCTCCCATACACCACACGCAGGATGAAAACGCATATAATGACGATTAGCTTGCCAAAGGTTAAATTCGCCAATAACAGATACACTGGCTGCATTAGGCGCCCACACACAAAAACGCACTCCATCAACCCCTTGTTGGTTAATAAAGTGTGCGCCTAAATGTTTATATGCATGCTCTAAACTGCCTTCGTTAAATAAATACATTGCATCTGTATCTAGGCTGCTTGCAAAGCTATATTCATCGTAAAAACATAATGCTGAGTTTGCATATTCAACGTTACACTTATAAGGTTGCGTGGGCATTTCGTTGCTTGTTGCAATGAATAAATCACTACTGTTATAACGCTTAGCAATAACTTTTTTATCATTAATAATAATATTTACATTTTTAGCCTCGGGTAAATACACGCGTATTTCGTAGCCATTTTTATAAGCATGTGCCCCTAAAAAACTAAAAGGGTCTTTAAATCTGCCGCCTTGTAGTGCAGTTACCTGTGCGTCGTAATGGGTCTGTAATGAATCCTTTGGTGCGGTACTACTCATATCCTTTCCTTATTGAATTAACTGCAGCCAAGGTACTGGCATTATTTTTAAAAATAGCGTTGCTTGAATGAGTTAAAACACGGCGCCAATTTGGGTATTCGGTATTAGTACCGGGTATATTCACCGGATACGTTTGTTTATCTAAATCATCAAGCTGAAGTGCAAATAAACGGGTCTCACTGTGTGCAAGTGCTTTGGCAAGTTCACCGTAAACACACATAGCATCGCTAGTTTCGCTAAGTTGCTCTGCGCTATGTAACTGTATAAAACGCAGTAATCGTTGTTTTTCTTGTTGTCTTTCGTGCAATTGCTGTTGGTACTGCTGATCATCAATAAGCTGATACTGACGTTTAATATCTAAATCATCTGTTTGCCACCAGCCGCAAAATGGCGGTACGTCATGATTCGCTATCATAATTAAACAATGCTTAGGTAATTCTTGTAACGGTAAAAACTCGCCATCATGTTGTTTTTCAAAATAAAATAAGCTATTTGAATAAATACCACTTACAGCAAGTGCGTGTTTTACCTCGGGCGGGACTATGCCTAAGTCTTCTCCTATTACTATGCACTGATTAAGGTGAGACTCTATTTTTAAAATAGCCAATAAGTGCTCGAAAGGGTAATAAACATAACAGCCATCTTGTGAGTGATTATTTTCAAAGCACCACCATAAGCGCCTTAGCGCCATAACGTGATCAATGCGCAAACCACCAACGCCTTGCATGTTTGCGCTAATAAGTGAGCGATAAAAGGCAAAGTGATCATTTTTTAATTGTTGCGGGTTAAGCGCAGGCAGCCCCCAATTTTGCCCTGCTTGCGCCCAAGGGTCTGGCGGTGCGCCAACATTGGCATTATCACTAAAAAGTGATTGCTGAGATTGATACTCAACGCCATCACCTGCACAACCAACAGCAAGGTCATTAATTAAACCTATTGTCATGCCTTTATTTAAACAGTGCTGCTGACAATGGCTTAATTGTAATTTAGCCTGCCATTGTAAGTAGTAATCAAAGGTAGGATTGGCTGAATTTAGCGTAGTTAGGGTCTGGGCGTTTTGTTTGCAAAACTGGGCAAACTCATCGCGTCGTGAAACGCTGGCATGTGCTTCAAAATGACTAAATAGCGCTTTAAATAATGCATATTTAACGGCGCTTACTTTTTCATAATTTATAAACTGTTCATTGCTGTTAAAAAGCGCTTTTACCTCATCACTGTGTAACAAAGCATCTAATTGTGGATTGTTTTTAGCATCAGCTGATAGATCAACACAAATGTACAAAGGATTTAATAACGCACGGCTATTAGGGCTATAGGGACTGGCTCGCTCACTTTGCTGTGCAAACAGCAAATGTAATGGGTTGAGTAATATGTAGTCCATGTGCTGCTGCGCACATAAATCACATAGCTCTAGTAAATCATTAAAATCCCCTATACCTAGGCCTGCTTTGTTTTTAACTGTGTACAACTGCAGCGAGAGTCCAGTGCGCTTAGTATCATCTACTTGAAAAACTTTTTCTGGGGTGGCCCACAATTGAATTTCTTTGCTTTGCTCCCCTACACTAACCAGCGCCTGATGATAACCTACCGGAATAGCCCCTAAAGGCACTGCTACTTCAATATAACGCACGCCATGTACATAGTAATCGCCAGTGATGGCCAAATTATGTAAGTTAGCACGCTCATAGGTAACGTTTAACTGTGGCAACGTTATCGCAACAGGTAAATCACGTTGACGCTCATCTATGCGAATATAAAAAAGGTTATCAGTTAAATTCACTAAGCTGGTATCGGGTGCTAACTCTAACCAAGGCGCAACATCTAATTGATAATTAAGCTGTGCTATTTGGTGTTCATCTTCGGTATTTACACCACAACATTGTAAGGCACGTTTGCGCGTGTCTTCGCTAAATATAACCTGCTCGCCCGTGTATTTAGTAAACTCATAACCAATACCGTGCAGATAAAACAACTGCGAAAGTGCGTCCATTTATTCGCCTTAATTTATGCGTTGAGTGTTCACTATGCTATTTTCTGTGCCAAATGTATTAGGTAGGTAGTCATCTGCTTGGTGGTCGTTATCCCAAATATCACCATTAATTAAATAACGAAAATGAAACTGCTGATCAACTGGCAAGCGTTGCTTACATTTAAATACCCCTTCTTTTTTATTAAGCTTCATAGGCACCGGCTGCCAATCGGTAAATTCGCCAAGTAAACTTACTTGCTCTGCATCAGGGTGGGTAAACTCAAAGGTAACTTCAGCTTCATTTTTTGTTTTGAAAAAACGTTTATTCAACATAGTAGGCTCCAACTAAACCAAAATGGGTACTTAATCTTTGCCACAGGGCCGATACAACACTTTAAAGGGCGATGTGGGGTGCATTTAAACATCATTAAACGCGGGTAATTTAAACAAATTTTTATTTACGCATTATTACAGTGCAAAAAAGTTTTTAGCTGCACATATAAGGTGCGATTACGATAAAAATTTTCGCTTATTAATGACAAACTAATGTACAGCAAGTATTAAACCAACTTAATCATTTTTCATTATTAATATATTGAGCAAAAAATCGTATAAAGGTTCACACTAACCTATAAAATTCTTTCGTTATCAGTGTGCTTAAGTAATAATACACAGCATCTTACGTCTCTGAAATACCAAAAATTTCATGTTGAAAAAAAGCATTTTATTTACTACGGTAATTGTATTTATTGCACTTGCCTCCTTTGTAAGCCTTTCTGTATATACCCTTTATAGTAAAAAGCAATTATCAGTAGACCCTAAATTAAAAGAAATTTCAGGCATTGAGTTTGATAAAAAAAAGCGTTTGTGGGCGATTAACGATGGCGGTGACGACCCAAAACTTTATCGCCTGGGCGAAGATGGCGCTATTGAAAAAGAAATCCTTGTTACGAATGCTAAAAATATAGACTGGGAAGACATGACGCAAAATAAATTTGGTCATTTTTTCTTAGGTGATTTTGGCAATAATAAAAACGATCGAAAGTGGTTAACTATCTATAAAATAGAAAACCCAATAGATATAAAAACAGAGACCACCGAAGCCGAAATTATTAAATTCACCTATCCTGAAATGGACGGCACTCCCATTACGCCTAATAAACGCAACTTTGATTTAGAAGCCTTTGTAGAATACAAACGCCATTTATATTTATTTACCAAAAATAGAACAGAACCTTTCGATGGCATAACCAATGTTTATAAAGTGGGCGATCATGCAGCCAATTTTGATGCTCAGTTAATTGATTCATTTAAAACATGCACAACTCTAGAAAAACTCTGTTGGATCACATCCGCTGCTCTTAGCCCTGACAGGACTAAACTTGTGTTACTTGATTCTACAAGCATTTGGCTGTTCGAAAACTTTAAAGGCGACAAGTTTTTTTCTGGTGATGTGTCTCGAATCGATTTAGGTATTGTCACGCAAAAAGAAGCGATCACCTTTTATGATGATAATACACTTATTTTTACCGATGAAGAATTTAAAGGGCTGGTAGGAGGAAATGCTTACGTTATTAAATTAAATGAAGCACAAAAAACCGTTATCAGACAAGCGCCAAAGACTGCCGTAAATAAATAGCTACACAAAATTTTGCTATACACGCGGGCTTTAATAAGACGCTGCACACGCTATTAATTTAATGCGTTGTTATTAAATGAGTGCAGCGCTTTTTCTACATCAACTCCCAAAATAATAACGCCAATATGATCGCCCTTGGCATTTTTTATCGGTAGACTTAATTGCACCTGAAAATGATGTGTTGAAGCATCATATTCAACACTGTCAAAGCGATACGCTAAAGACTGCTGGTATACGAGGCTAAATTTATTCTCATCCCCTTGCCAATAATCGCTGGTGATTTTGCTTATAGCCACATTTTTACCTTGCTTATCTGTCACTATAATTTCGGTAATTATGCCTTTGAACTGCCTTTGCCATTGTTTTAAATATAATGAAGCATCAGTAAATAGCATATTTTTAGCTAAATCATGTTGATGTGTTTTAACTTCTTTTATCCAAAGCTCGTCAGCGAGTTTAAGCGCTTTGTTTTTCAGCTTTATATGGTTACTTTGCGCCGCGGCATCGGTAATTATTGGCTGTGAAATTAACGCCTTTATTGGCTCTAACAACGTATTTAGTATTTGTACTTGTTCACCCTGTGATAAATAAAACGGTGCAGGGGCACATTGAGGAATCGTTTCGTTGAATTTTTCTAAAAAAGAAGGGTGCGAATTAATAAGCTTATTAGCAGCAAAAACACCTAAAGGCACATAACGATAAAATGAGCGCGGGTAGGCAGATGCGTCAATACCTAAGTGATCGGCAGCATTATTAAAGTCATCTAAATCAAGTAATACTTTGTCTACTCTATGATGGTGAAGTACGTTTACTATTTCTTCTAGCGAGTTTACTTCAAGCAGCGAGGTAATATTTTGCGTTTTAAACCAATTAGCCTGATAACTGCCATGGACCACGCCATAACGTAATTTTTTGGGGTCTTTATTAACGCTATCGGGGTGAGTAAACCAGTACCAATTTTCTAGGTAAATAGGTGATGACAACTTACCATACTGGCTCATCTCAGAGGTTAAATGCGTTGTAAAATACCCATCCAACCTATCTTGTTTTACCTCGCGACGAGCCCTCAGCCAAGGTAACGATTGCAACTCAAATGGCATGTCCATATTGTGTAAAATACATTGCACTTGGTTAACCGCATTATCTGGTGTTGTAAGCGATACATTGGTACCTAATTTTAAGGGTTCAGTTAAAGTTAAAAGTGCAAAAAATAACGTTGTGGGCATAATCCATTGCTAAATAATCGTGTTAATTACAATAAGTATAGTAAGGCTTTGCCAAAATACCTAACTTCGATAAAATTAAATATTAAGTTAAATCAATAGGTAACCTTTCGCTTTAGTAACACTTAACTTTAACGCTTAAATTTTGTTTCTAAAATCACTGACGACGTTGTGCGCTCTACCCCATCTAAATTACCTATATCATCAAGTAAATGGCTTAGCTTTTCTAAGTTTTGCGCTTGCACTACAGCAATTAAATCAAACTCCCCACTAATGGCATAAAGCTGAGAAATAGCATCAATCTGTTTAAGTTCTAAATTGGTTTTAGTGGTGAGTTTTTGCATCACCTTTATAGATACATGAGCCGAGACCATACTGGTCAAATAGTCTTCACCGTAGTCTACGCTATAGCCTTTTATAACTCCTGTTTCTTCAAGTTTTAACATACGGCTTTGCACGGTAGAGCGCGATAAATTAAGCATGCGTGCCAAGTCAGAAATACTGGCTCTTGCATTGGTTTTTAAAATTGAAAGTAGCTTTTCGTCTTGTGAAGTTATCATATTGCTTATTGATTTCGTTATTTTGACTTTTATTGTAATCATTTTTCACAAAATAGCACTGCAAATTTAACCTACAACCTTCGATAATAGTGCTTAATAACAAAAATTACCTAGCTGAGAAAACGCTAACGTTTTTATTTTGCTAATCTTTATTCAATATTCACAATTTTTAGGTGTACATAATGCAAGTAACAAGAGACTTATTTAACGATGTAATGGTGCCAAACTACAATCCGTCGGCAGTTATTCCTGTGCGCGGCGAAGGCTCACGTGTGTGGGATCAAAATAACAATGAGTTTATTGATTTTGCAGGCGGTATTGCTGTTAATTGTTTAGGCCACTGTCACCCAGCGCTTGTATCGGCTTTAAAAGACCAAGGCGAGAAAATTTGGCACTTATCAAATGTGATGACTAATGAGCCTGCCCTGCGTTTAGCACAAAAAATGGTTGAAGCGACATTTGCTGATAAAGTGTATTTTGCAAACTCAGGCGCAGAAGCCAACGAAGCTGCTCTTAAGCTTGCGCGTCGTTTTGCACTTGACGAACACGGCGAAGAAAAATCACAAATTATTGCCTTTAATAAAGGTTTTCACGGCCGCACATTTTTTACTGTAACGGTGGGCGGACAAGCTGCTTACTCTGATGGCTTTGGCCCTAAACCTGGCGACATTATGCATTGTGATTACAACGACATTGCAGCATTTGAAGCACTTATCAGTGATAAAACATGTGCCGTAATGATGGAGCCACTACAAGGTGAAGGCGGCATTATTTCACCTACCGACGAATTTGCTAAAAAAGTACGCGAGTTATGTACTAAGCACAATGCACTGCTAATTTTTGATGAAGTACAAACAGGCGTTGGCCGCACTGGCGATTTATACGCTTACGAAGGTTTAGGTGTAGTGCCCGATATTTTAACGACAGCTAAAGCGTTAGGCGGTGGTTTTCCTATTGGCGCTATGATCACTCGTACTCATATCGCAGAGCACTTAAAAGTAGGTACGCATGGCTCTACGTACGGTGGTAACCCACTAGCTTGTGCAGTAGCAGAAGCTGCATTTGACACCGTAAACACACCGGATGTACTCAACGGCGTTAAAGAGCGTGAACAACTATTTCGCGATGGCTTAAGTGCAATTAACGAAAAATACAACGTATTTAGCGAAGTACGTGGTAAAGGTTTACTTATTGGTGCGGTATTAAACGATAAATTTGAAGGCCGCGCACGTGACTTTTTAGTTGCCAGTGCTAACAATGGTTTAATGAACCTTGTTGCAGGCATGAATGTTATTCGTTTTACCCCTTCTTTAGTTATTCCATTTGAAGATATTAAAGAAGGCCTAGCACGCTTTGAAAAAGCAGTAAGCGACGTAGTAAACGGCTAATTTAATTAAGCGCGCCTTAGGGCGCGCTGTTGGAGCAAGTAATAAATGCAAGTATTACGTCCTATTACCACTGAAGACTTTGCTGCACTTAAGCAAATTGCGATTGAATCGGGCCATGGGTTTACCTCACTTCCGGTGGACGATCAGCAATTAAAAGACAAAATAGACCGCGCCGAAAAAAGCTTTGCTAAAAATATCAATCAGCCACTCGATGAAAGCTACTTATTTGTTTTAGAAGATAGCGAAACAGGTGAGGTTATTGGCACAACCGCCATAGAAGCCGCTGTTGGCTTATCGGTGCCGCTTTATCATTACCATTTAGGTAAAACAGTACACCACTCGCCTACACTTAATGTTTATAACACCGTTGATATTTTAAGCATGTGTAACGATTACACCGGATGCTCTGAAATATGTACTTTGTTTTTGCGCGAAAACAGCCGTAAAGGCTTAACTGGGCGCTTTTTATCACGCTCACGCTTTTTATTTATGGCGCAGCACAGCGAGCGTTTTGCCGATACCGTGATTGCTGAAATGCGCGGCGTAAGTGACGAAGATGGTCATTCACCGTTTTGGCAGTGGCTGCAAGAGCACTTTTTTAGTATTGAGTTTCCCAAGGCCGATCATTTAGTAGGGCTTGGCGATAAAGTGTTTATTAGTGAGTTAATGCCTAAATACCCTATTTACGTAAACTTACTCAGTAAAAAAGCCCAAGCAGTGATTGGCAACGTGCATGAAAAAACTAAACCCGCACTTAAACTGCTCGAAAAAGAAGGTTTTGAGCACCGTGGCTACGTTGATTTGTTTGATGCAGGCCCAACGGTAGAAGCCAAGCTTGGTAATATTCGCAGTATTCGTGAATCTCAAGTATGCCCTATTACAATTGGCGAGCTGGAACATATTAGCCAGCACAGCTCAGATACTTTAGCCGTTTGCAATCAAGGTGTAGGTGGGTTTAGAGCAACCTTTACCCAACACGCCCATTATAACCACGCTAAACACACATTAGTAATAAGCCAAGAAGTGGCTGATGCCCTTAATTTATCCCAAGGAGATGCAGCGCGTTTTTTCCGCCTGTAAAACAAATATGAACACACACCTTATAAATAACCAATGGCATACAGGCCAAGGCCCCGCTTTTAGCTCTGTTAATCCGAGTAACGGCGAAGTTGTATGGCAAGGTAATGGCGCAACAGCTGAGCAAGTAGATGCTGCAATCAATGCAGCTAGAGCCGCACAAGTACAATGGGCAGATACGCCAATTGAGTCGCGTATAACCATACTTGAAAACTTTGTAGCACAATTAAAAGAGCACAGCGAAGAATTTGCAGCCATTATAGCGCGCGAAACCGGCAAGCCTCTTTGGGAAACACGCACAGAAGTAGGCGCTATGACAGGTAAAGTGGCCATTTCGATTAAAGCGTACCACGAGCGTACCGGCACCACTGAAAACCCAATGCCGGGTGCTAAAGCCTTTATACGCCATAAACCACACGGCGTTGTGGCTATATTTGGCCCGTATAATTTTCCTGGGCATTTACCTAATGGCCATATTGTACCGGCTATTTTAGCGGGTAACACCGTGGTATTTAAACCGTCAGAGCTAACCCCTCACGTTGCTGAATTTACTTTATCACTTTGGTTAAAAGCAGGCTTACCAGCAGGTGTTATTAACCTAGTGCAAGGTGAAGTAGAAACAGGTAAAGCACTTGCTTCACATCAAAACATAGACGGCTTATTTTTTACCGGCAGCTCAAACACCGGCCATTTATTACATAAACAGTTTGCAGGCCACCCAGGTAAAATATTAGCGCTTGAAATGGGCGGTAATAACCCATTAATCGTTAAAAATGTAGCCGATGTAAGCGCTGCAGTGCACGATATTATTCAATCGGGCTTTATTACCTCTGGCCAGCGCTGTACTTGTGCACGCCGCGTGTTTATTGAAAAATCGCTCAATGGCGATGCTATTTTAGAAAAACTTATTAGCGCAACTAAAAACATTGTTGTTGATGACAGCTTTGCTGGCGATCAACCATTTATGGGCGCCATGATCAGCGAAAAAGCCGCCTTAGGCATGGTTGCAGCGCAAAATGAATTAGTTGCAAGTGGTGGCGAAATACTTGTTGAGCTTAAGCAGCTAAAAGCAGGCACTGGGTTTGTAAGCCCAGGTATTATTGATGTAACTAACATTACCAACATGGCCGATGAAGAACACTTTGGCCCGCTCATTAAAGTGTATCGCTACAACGACTTTGACAGCGCCATAGCAGAGGCTAATAACACCAGCTTTGGTCTATCAGCAGGCTTACTTGGCGATAACGAAGATGATTACAGCCACTTTTTAAAGCGCATTCGTGCCGGCATCGTCAATTGGAACCGCCCTATTACAGGTGCCTCTAGTGCAGCACCGTTTGGTGGCATAGGCGCAAGTGGAAACCACAGAGCAAGTGCGTATTATGCAGCTGATTATTGTGCCTACCCTGTAGCATCAGTTGAGGCCGATAAGGTTAACCTGCCACAAACTTTAGCGCCAGGCTTAGTAATTGAATAAGTGAATAACTCAATTTAAGGATTTAACATGCACACTAACGTAAATACATTATTTGAAAACCTATGGGATAACTATTTAGCCGTTACCCCCTCGGCAGATAAAATTCATGATTTATTAGGCTCAACGCAAAAAGATGACATTATTAACGACCATATTGCGCTGCGGACCTTTAATATTGAAAAAGTAGGCCTAGAAAAACTAGCCGCGCACTTTTTAGCACTTGGTTATACAGAGTGTGGTGAATACCACTTTGAAGCTAAAAAGCTCTATGCTAAACACTACGAGCATAGCGACCCTAAGCAACCTAAAGTATTTATTTCAGAGCTATTAGTTGAAAAGTGTTCACCAGAGTTACAAGCCATTGTGACAGATATGGTAGAGCAAATAGATGAAAACGCAGTAACTGCCGATAACTTTTTATACTCAGGCACACATTGGCAAGTAAGTAGCGATACTTACAAGCAGTTACTCGCTGAAAGTGAGTACGCAGCGTGGATGTCGGCATGGGGCTATCGTGCAAACCACTTTACTGTAAATATTAATATGCTTGCTAAGTTTGATAATATTCAGGATGTTAACCAAGCACTTAAAGACGCAGGCTTCGCCCTAAATACATCAGGCGGCGAAGTAAAAGGCTCACCAGAGGTATTATTAGAGCAATCATCAACCCTTGCAGATGAGTATGCTGTCACCTTTAGCGACGGCGAACTGCGCATCCCTAGCTGTTTTTATGAGTTTGCCATTAGATACCCTAAAGCCGATGGCGAGCTTTACACGGGGTTTGTTGCAGCCTCTGCTGATAAAATCTTTGAAAGCACTAACGCGCGTTAAAAATAAAACATGCTTTAATGTTTTAACTTAAAAAAAGCCCGTTTGGGCTTTTTTTTATGACAAAAATATTTAGAACATTTACACTAAGTTTTATGCCTGTATTTACTAAATTTTTGATTATCTTGCATGTACTGCTTATATCATCATTGAGTCATGCAAATGAACCACTTACATTACTCTCTAGAGCGAATGCGTCTACTGATGGCTTTTTAAACTCAGATAAAACGTTCGAAAGCCTGCTCAATCATACAATTAATACTAAATTGCAGTGGACCAACCAAGCTCGTTTAATCAAGCGGCTTATGGGTAATGAAGCAGTATGCAGCTACGATATAATAAAAACGCCCGAGCGTGAAAAACATATTTTGTTCTCAAATATACCAACTACTATTTACGAGCAACGAAAAATATACGCATTTAAACGCACCTTACAAAACTTTCCTGAACGAGTCTCTGTTGCTCAACTACTAGAAAAAGACTTTACCCTTGCCGTAGACTCAGGAACGAGTTACCAAAAACTTGAGCCTGTTTTAACAAAGTATAATGAGCAAATTGCAGCGATAAGCTCAGAAGATACCAGCTCTCAACTGCCTCAACTTCTCATCCATAATAGAATAGACATGATTGTTGATTACGAGGTTAACGTACTTGGTGCACTCACCAATGAGCAACTAAAACAAATAGATAGCCGTGAAATAGCTGAATTTCCAGAATTTGTTAATGGCTACTTTGCATGTAGTAAGTCAGAGCTTGGCGAAAAAGTAATAAAAACCATCAATATTTTAATGAACACCCCCGAAATTTACGACCGCTTACAAAAAAGTTTACAACAAGCCTACAGTGCAGATACATCTAGCGCTATGATGCTTGCTTACTCTCAAGAGCACGTATACTTAACCTCTGATGAGTAAAATCAATCGTCAAGATAAACTCCACAAATCAACATAAACCAATGATTTTAATAGCAAATAAATTATTTTAAATTTATTTAAAATTTTTATTGCGCTGGATAAAAACCTACATTATTATCTCGCCGCTTCTTGATGATAGCCAATCCGAGTACATTACAAACCCCGTTTGTAGCAAGGCGATAGAGCAACTATCCAAGAGTGAATTTGACTGTGCGTTTGCACTATTGATCTCACTCAACTGACTCGTGGATACACCATACCCGAGCAGTTGCTTAATTGACTCGGAAAATAAAATGGCTTTATCAACACAACGACAAGACACCGTAACTAAAGTACCTGCAGCAGCGGTTGCTGCAAATCAATCAATTGATTACGCGCAACCGAGTATTGCCCACATTGAACAACTTGCTTCACAATTTGGCGCACCTCTAATGGTGCTTGACTGCGACGCTATACGTCGTCAATACCGTGCACTTAAACATGCACTGCCTGGCGTTGTGTTACATTTTGCTTTAAAGCCTTTACCGCATGCTGCTGTTGTGCGCACTTTATTAGATGAAGGCGCAAGCTTTGATTTAGCAACCAGTGGCGAAGTTGACTTAGTAGCAAGCCAAGGCGTACCAAGCGAGCGTACGATTCACACGCACCCAATAAAGCGCGACAGTGACATTCGAGACGCACTTGCCTACGGCTGTAAAGTGTTTGTGGTGGATAACATTAACGAGCTTGAAAAATTTATTGCCTATAAAGATCAAGCCGAAATTTTAGTGCGTTTAAGCTTTCGTAATAAAGATGCATTTGCTGATTTATCTAAAAAGTTTGGCTGCAGCCCAGAGGCGGCAATCGACATTATTAGCCTTGCCCAGCAACTTGGTATTCGTATTAAAGGGTTATCGTTTCATGTTGGCTCGCAATCACCTAACCCAACTAAATACGTTGAAGCGATAAATGCATCTGCAAAAGTGGTTAAACAGGTGGCTGAGTTAGGCTTACCAGCACTTAGTACGCTCGATATTGGTGGTGGGTTTCCTGTGCCGTACAGCGCAGATGTGCTACCAATTGATGTATTTTGTGCGCCTATTAATATCGCGCTGGCACAATTACCAGAAACAATGCAAATTATTGCTGAACCTGGCCGTTTTATTGTAGCAAGTAGTGTAACCAGTGTTGCCTCTGTAATGGGACAAGCCACGCGCGAAGGTAAAACATGGTACTACTTAGATGATGGCGTTTATGGCTCTTTTAGCGGTTTAATGTTTGATGAAGCAGCCTACCCTATCGATAGTGCAAAACAAGATGGCGAGCGTTTTGAGTCGGTACTTGCAGGCCCAACATGCGATAGTATAGATGTAATAAGTGATTCAATTATGCTGCCAAAACTAAACAATGGCGATTTAATTATTAGCCGTATGATGGGTGCCTACACACTTGCTACAGCAACCGACTTTAACTTTTTTAAACGTGCTGAGGTCGTTGTATTAAACGAGCAAATGCACAGCCAAGTATTAACAGGTTAAGAAAATAAGTTCCTCGCTATAGGTACGCTGGCTTGTACCTATACATTTCAACGCAGTTGCTCATTCCAACTGCGTTTTTTTATTGCGTTAAATAACTGGGGCTTGTTTACCTTTTTGATCAGCAAAGCAGGCTCTAATAAAAGCAACCTGCGCTACTAATTACAAAAATAGTGGTTTATAGTCGTTTTCTAACTGTTCAAACGATAAGTCACCTATAAATCTGCCAAAGCTTAGCCACGTTGCTAAACCTCGTAAATCTTTAAAATGTGGTGGTACAAATTTTGGGCTTTCTATTACACCTAAACTATGTAATTGCGATATAAGTCTAAAATCATCAATCGATATTTTTCCGACCAACAATAATGGCAGCTGATCAATGCGCCCAAGCTGTATAGCAACACGAATTAAGTTATATACCAGCACAAATCCTTTAATGTAAGCAATATCCTTAGTAAAAGGTAAGCCTGTTGCCGTGCTGCCCCTAAAAACACGTTGTGCTAACGTATAGCTTTCATCTTTTGAAAGCCCTTGCGCTAAGTAGTCACGGTATATATCAACAAACTCTGCGCCATCAATCACTTTAGTAACTGCTTGAATACGATTTACTAACTTTGATAAACGCCTAGGCGTTGATTTAAGGGTAATTATTTCTGTTAAAACAGCTAAGCCTTCTTGAGTCACTGTTGAGCTTGGCGTCCCTTTACTTAAACAGGTTAAATAAGGCTGAGCTAGCCCGTTTTGCGTTGTACCTACGTGTATCCACCCTTCGTGCACTTCTAAAATATCAAGCTCACGCTGGGAGAATTTAACATCTTGATTTAGCTTAATGTTATTTGCACCTGCAGCAGCATCACTGACAATCCCATCGCTGAGCATAACCTCTACATTAATACCCGCCATACTGCTATTTACTTGCTCAGACAGAATACGCACGGCATCACTTGCATTAATATTTTTAGGATCATCAGGCAAAATATCGGCTATTAATAAGTTTTGCAGTGGTTTTTCTAACATATTGGCAAGTTCGAACAGTGAAGGTTCACCTGCATGAAATAAATCTTTTGGGTGACCAAAAAGCTCTACCGACAAATCATGAAACTCAGGCGTTCCTCTATACTCAAGCATACTGAGCACCGTTTTATACTCGCTACACATTTTACCCATGTATTGAGAAATAGGATTTAGCTGACCTAACTGGTTAATAATATTGCGGTGCAAGTTAGAAAACGCTTGGCGTAATTCGCTGGGGACAAATCCTAAATCTCGTTGCTGGTAATAGGCGCTATCGATTAGCGGATTTTTTTGGCACTTTTGCCTAAAAAACGCCTCTTTGATTTGTTTATCCCAGTTAATGGCATCGAGTATTCTAATGGGTGTTTGTAAAGCAATTAATTGCTCTGACAGTTCACGAGTTTTAAGCAGTAAAGCCTTGTCTATCATGGTGTAAGCTCAACAAAAAATGAGGCTTGAGCATAAGGTAAAACCAGTTAATAGCAAGATTATTTTAGCGCTTATTAGGCATTGTTTTTACGGTGATCGACCCTCATATATAAAACGTAATAGGTTTAAACAATAAAGGGTTAATGATGAAAAACGAACTCGATAACAAGCAGATCCTCTCTGTGTACGAACGTATTCAGCAGCGCGGTAAACAAAATGATATTGGTAAACATTATCAAGGTGTTACGGCTTACCCTGACATTGACGGCTACACTATTTACTTAGAAGGTAGCGGCGTATTGTTACGCTTTGGGTTTCATAATGCTTATCACCTAGATTATGAGCATGACAAACATAAAGACGACTTTTTAAAAAAACTATACAACATTGCTAATGAGGAATAATGCAGCCAAGACGCATTCGTAAACGCACCACAAACAAGCAAACCACCTCGTTTATAAACCAGGTCATTACTGAGCTGCAAGCGCACCCAGAAAAGCTGGAGATAATCCGTCGAAACCTAAATGAATACCGCGAACAGACTCACCTTAAACGCGGTTTTTTGCTGGCTATTGAACGCTTTGACTGGGTGTTTGAGGCCAGTAACGATGTTAATTTTATATGCCAACAAATCTTAGCCGATGATTACATAGGTAATCGCCTTAGACGCTACCCGCTATTATTTAAAGGCGTTATTAATAGCGCCTAATTTACACGCCTTTTTTAACCTTAACCCCTCCTCTTATAGCCATTACACACTGCTACTTTTTTAATTAGTACACTAATTAAACATGTGAAATGGTTTCGTTTGCTTATTTAAAATACCCTTCGTACTCTAACTATTACCATTCTAACGAATATTTATCTTTTTTATTACTCATACCCCGTAAACAAATCCTTACTATTTTTAGCGTTTAAAAATAAAAGTGTAACCCATTGAATATAGTTGACTTTATTAATAAAGACCTACATATGGTACTACTACAAATTAACCCGTTTTTATTAATAATCCATCTACATCTTGGTATCTGGTTGTTTACTTGCGCCTTGAATTGTTAGAGCTATTACATTAAGCTTATCTTTATTGAACGTTCAATTAATAAAAATTATGCCTAAAGTCGGAATGGAACCTGTCAGGCGTCAGCAGCTAATTGACGCGACCATTGAGTCAGTTGCACAGCGCGGTTTGCAAGGAACAACCATTAACACCATCAGTAAAAATGCGGGTTTATCATCTGGCATTATTAGCCATTACTTTGGTGGTAAGCAGGGGTTAATAGAGGCAACCGTTAGGTATTTGTTATCGAATTTAAAAAATGAATTAATTGAAAAAGTTGAGCCAACCACCAGCGCAATTGAGCGTTTGATGTTTATTGTTGAGGCCAACTTTGCACTTGTTCAACAGCGCAATGACACCACGCGTACGTGGTTAAGTTTTTGGGCGCAGTCAATGCACGATCAAGAGCTGCACAGGCTGCAAAATGTAAACAGTAATCGCTTGCAAAGTAATTTAGCATTTTCTTTTAAGCAACTAATGCCCGTAAAGCAAGCAAAACAAGCTGCAGAACTTAGCGCCGCCATGATTGATGGCCTATGGTTAAGAGCAGTATTAAGTCAATCTGACGAAAACCAATTTAAACACAGTGAAACATTAGCAAAAAGCTATGTACATTCACTCATCAAGCAATATGGAGCCTAGCGTGACTACACCTGTCTATCAAAACTTTATTAACGGCCACTTCCTTGCAAACCAAAGTGGTGAAACTTTTGATGTAAAAAACCCAGCCACAGATGAAGTTATTTACTCGGTAGAAGTAGCCGACGAATTTATTCAAAACGCGGCTATCGAAAGTGCAAAACAAGGCTTTGCTCAATGGTCAAAAATGAGCCCAATAGAACGTAGCCGTATTTTATTAAAAGCGGTTGCTTTATTGCGTGAGCGTAATGATGAGCTTGCCTTAGTTGAAGTGCTTGATACAGGTAAACCAATGCAAGAAGCTAACTGCGTTGATATAGAAACAGGCGCAGATGTAATTGAATACTTTGCAGGCCTAGCACCAGCGCAAGTTGGCCAGCAGCAAATGGTTGGCGAAGACTTTTACTATACCCGCAAAGAGCCACTAGGCATTTGTGCTGGTATTGGTGCATGGAACTACCCGCTGCAAATTGCATGTTGGAAATCGGGCCCTGCCCTTGCCGCAGGTAATGCGTTTATTTTTAAACCTTCAGAAGAAACCCCTTTAGGTGCTATTAAACTAGCTGAAATTTTTGTTGAAGCAGGCGTACCTGCCGGCGTATTTAACGTTGTGCAAGGTGCGGGTGATGTAGGTCAGTGGTTAACCTCTCACAGTGAAATAGACAAAGTGTCGTTTACTGGTGAAGTAGGCACAGGTAAAAAAGTAGTGGCAAGCGCTGCCGGTACATTAAAAGACGTAACAATGGAATTAGGTGGTAAATCACCTTTATTAGTGTTTGAAGATGCCAATATTGAGCAAGCAGTCAGTGCTGCCATGCTAGGTAACTTTTATACGCAAGGCGAAATTTGTACTAACTGTACCCGTATTTATGTTCATAAAAATGTCTATCAACAATTTATTGATGAGCTTAAAACACGTACTGAGCAAAATATTATTGCCGGCGACCCACAAGATTTAAATACTAACTTTGGGGCATTAATTTCTAAAAAGCATCAAGAATTGGTAATGAGCTACATAGAAAGTGGCTTGGCCGAAGGTGCAACACTACTTACTGGCGGTAAAACTCTTTCTCCTGAATCAGCGCCTAATGGCTACTTTGTAGCACCTACGGTATTTACCGATTGCAACGATGACATGACTATTGTTAAAGAAGAAATTTTTGGCCCAGTTATGAGCGTGCTTGTTTTTGAAGACGAAGACGATGTTATCGCCCGTGCAAATGGTACACACCTTGGCTTAGCTGCAGGCGTATTTACTAGCGATATTAAACGTGCACACCGTGTTATTCACCAATTAGAAGCCGGTATTTGTTGGATTAATGCTTATGGTAATTCACCTGCTGAAATGCCTGTCGGTGGTTACAAGCAATCAGGTATTGGCCGTGAAAATGGCATAGAAACGCTTGATCATTATACGCAAACTAAGTCTATTTATGTGGGCATGGCCGACATAGAAAGTCCGTTTTAAGGTGGCAACTATGAGTAACACTTACGACTATATTATTGTTGGCGCCGGTTCTGCAGGTTGTGTACTTGCAAATCGCTTATCTGAAGATACAAACAATAAAGTGCTATTGCTAGAAACCGGTGGTAGCGATAAAAGTATATTTATAAAAATGCCAACTGCGCTCTCTATTCCTATGAATACAGATAAATACGCATGGCAATTTCACACTCAACCAGAGCCGTATTTAGATAACCGAGAAATGCACTGCCCACGCGGTAAAGTGTTAGGCGGTTCGTCATCAATTAATGGCATGGTATATGTACGTGGCCACGCGAAAGATTTTGACGAGTGGCAGCAACACGGTGCTAACGGCTGGGATTATCAGTCGTGCTTACCTTACTTTAAAAAAGCAGAAAGCTTTTATTTAGGTGAAAATGCGCACCGTGGTGGCACAGGCCCGCTTGGCGTTAATAACGGTAACGAAATGCAAAACCCGCTTTACACCACCTTTATAAAAGCAGGTGTAGAAGCAGGGTATGCACACACAGGCGACTACAACGCAGCTCAGCAAGAAGGCTTTGGCCCGATGCACATGACTGTTAAAGACGGTGTGCGCAGTTCGGCCTCGCGCGAGTATTTAGACCCAGTAAAATCACGCAGTAACCTAACAGTTATTACAGGTGCTTTAGCACAAAAAGTGATTTTAGAAGGCAAAAAAGCCACAGGCATTGAGTACACAGTAAATGGCACTCTTAAAACGGCGCATGCGACTAAAGACGTTGTATTAAGTGCAGGTCCAATTGGCTCACCTCATATTTTACAGCTTTCGGGGATTGGCGATAAAGCCATACTTGAAGAAGCCGGTGTTGAGGTAAAGCATCATTTACCAGGCGTAGGTCAAAACTTACAAGATCATCTTGAGTTTTACTTTCAGTACAAGTGTAAACAACCTATTACCTTAAACGGTAAATTAGGTCTTATTTCAAAAGGCTTAATTGGCGCTAAATGGCTACTGACCCGAAAAGGCTTAGGTGCAACAAACCACTTTGAGTCGTGTGCGTTTATTCGCTCAAAACCAGACGTTGAATGGCCAGATATTCAGTACCACTTTTTACCAGCGGCGATGCGCTACGATGGGCGCAGTGCATTTGCGGGTCATGGTTTTCAGGTGCATGTAGGTCATAACAAACCTAAAAGCCGTGGTAGTGTCACTATTCAATCAGCTAATCCTGAGCAACCGCCAAAAATTTTATTTAACTACTTACAGCATAAAGACGATATTGAAGGTTTTAGAGCGTGTGTGCGCCTAACTCGCGACATTATTGAGCAAAGTGCATTTGATGACTACCGCGATGAAGAAATTCAACCAGGTAAGCACATTCAAACCGACGAAGAAATAGATGCCTTTGTACGCCAAGCAGTAGAAAGTGCCTATCACCCGTCTTGTTCTTGCAAAATGGGCGAAGATGACATGGCCGTGGTTAATTCTAATACCCAAGTTCACGGTATTGAAGGGCTGCGTGTTGTTGACTCGTCAATCTTCCCTACGGTGCCAAATGGCAACTTAAATGCCCCTACAATTATGGTTGCAGAAAAAGCAGCTGATCTAATTTTAGGTAAAACCCCACTTACACAGGCATCGGTAAACGTTGCCATGAGCAGTAATTGGCAAACATCGCAACGTAATAGCGAGATTTAATTAAGCCATAACGTGCCTAACACTATGTAGGGCACGTTCAACTTGCAGTGGCTCACGGCGTAAATTGGTTACGCGGTGTTTGTGCAAGTAATAAAACAAAAACGGAGAACTTATGAGTTACTTTTATTCATTTTGGGAGGGCGATAATGACTATATGGCTTAGTGCTGGCATTATATTTACGCTACTTGCTGTTATTACTATTTTATTTAAATGGGGTAACGTACGCGTAGTAGGCGTAACACCAGTGAGAACTTTTACCTTTATCGCAATCTTATTTACCTCAGGCCTAGACGTTGGCCTAATCATGTTTCCATTAACCGAATTTGCAGGTTATGCAGACATAAAAGCAAGCCCAGAATACGCGTTTGCAAACCCACTGGCTATTGAGTTTGGCTATTGGGGATTCTTGATCTGGGGATTTTACTTTCTTACGTGCTTTTATTTCTGTGTAATAGAGCCCAAAGTTAAATTTTTCGAAATTTCATGGGTTAAGTTCATTAATAACGTAGTTATTATTGGCACATGTGCCTTTACGGCTTACCTACTGCTTTCTAACTTACCCTGGTACTTACCAGAGCTAGGCGATGGTTCGAGCGTTATACCTACCTTCTACTTTATTGTATTTGCAGCTATTTGCTTTGCTGTGTACTCAAGTACAGATATTAAATACGTGCGCTTTTTAAGTATTTCTACAACGTGGTTATTTATCGCATTAATTGCCTTTATGTGGGCAGGTGCCTTTGTCGTTGGTGACAGCGAAATGTCGGCATTTACCAATAACCTTGCTGAAATTGGTACTTACTTTGCCAATATAAATCAGTTTGTTTTACCGCTTAATGACTACCATGAATTTTATCTATTTTGGTGGTTTGCGTGGAGCATTATGATTGGTCAATTTACGTCTCGTTTTGTAGGCGGCCTTAAAACATACCAAGTATTAGGTGCAATGTTGATATTTCCATCTATTCCGATTGCGATTTGGTTTAGCGTACTTTATCACTACCACGAAATGGGTATTTCAACAGCGGGTATTAAAAACTTTGCCATGGTATTTGTTGGGATAGTGTTTGTTATTAATTCGCTTGATTCATTAATACGCTTATACACAGATAACCTTAACTTAACGGTTAAACGTTTAGGTAAAATGAACTATATGATACTCAATATTGTTGCCCTTTCGTTACTAACCCTATTGTTTAAGCTTGAGTTTTTACAAATTCAATGGGTTGGCGCGTTAGTAATTGCACTGTTTTTTGGTTGTGCTGCGTTTATTGGCTACAGCAAATTTAAAACGGTTAACAATATAGACAGTTCGCCAAAAGCAAACAAAATAGATTACACAAAAATAGAAACTGTACATTAGGGATCAACAATGAATAACAAACTAAAACAACTAGCAGTAGCGCTACCTTTCGCTCTTTTATCAACTACGGTGTCAGCTAACTGGTCAACAACCATTACAGCAGCATCTGACTATACTTTTAACGGTGTAACACAAACTGATAACGACCCTGCAATTCAAGCAAGCCTTGATTACGCGTTCGACAGCGGTGTGTACGCAGGTGCATGGGCATCTAATGTAGATTTTGGTGATGACACTGATTTTGAACTTGATGCCTACCTAGGTAAATACGTGCAATTAACTGACACGGTTAGCGCTGATTACGGTATTGCTTATTACACATACCAAGGTAATAACAGCGACGGTAACTACGCCGAAGCCTACACAAAATTTGGCTATGCAAGTGAGTATGGTCAAACAGAGCTAAACTTTTGGTATAGCTGGGATTACTTTGGTACAGGCGCTGGCCATGTTATTTCTATGATTGCCCACACCTTTGAAATTGCCCCGAATCATGCCATTCGTGCAAGCTTTGATATTTCTAATTCGCTTGATGGCGAAAAATGGGCATGGGATGTAAACCAAAAGAAATCATACAAACATTACCGCCTAGCGTACCAAACTAGCTACGAAGGCTTTGGTATTGAGATTGCTGCTGAAGACACAAGCCTAGATTACGATTACGCTGATGAGCGTATAGTACTTGCTATATCACGCACATTCGATTTATAAAATTGTAGCTGTTAGATTCTACAAACAAAAATGCCACTTTTAAAAGTGGCATTTTTTTTACTAAATTTTAAGGCTGTAGTCCTAAAGAACTTAGTTTTATTTAGGGGCAATTAAGCACAATATAGGGTTTAACATTTCGCGGCCTGAATAGCTGCACCAGTGAATGCTCAAGTTAATCGCTATCGGTAGGGGCAATTTAATACCATAGCATGGGCCTAAAACCCTACATAAGCTATTAAATTACCTATAATAAACAGGCTCTAACTTTCTATTTCCCACGCGCTGGTGCCCGCTGCAGATAAGTTAGCCGTATTTTTACGTAAAACTTTGTTACCCACATTGATAGATGATTGAGGGCGACTAACCAAATAGCCTTGCACAGAGCTTACTCCAATGCGTTTTACAAGTTCAAACTGCTCGATTTCTTCTACGCCCTCAGCCACTATTTTAAGTCCTAACTTTTGACCTAACTCGCTAATCGTATTAAGGATGTCATTATACTTTGGACTTTTATCGGCTTGAGAGATAAACGAGCGATCTATTTTTATTACATCAATGGGCAAATCAGCCAATGTACTTAATGAACTAAAGCCGGTACCAAAATCGTCAATAGCAATTGTCACACCTTCTGCACGAAGCCGTTCAAGCTCTTCAATCATACTTTTACTGGCTTTAATAAACGTAGACTCTGTTATTTCTAGCATTAAAGAATGCGATGGCAGCCCTGTGTTTTTTAGGTTTTTCATTATCCAATCGTACACTGAGCGGTGTTTTAGTTGCACACCCGATACATTAACCGAAATTTTTACTTTGCGCATACCGGCATTATGCCATGCTGCCATTTGCCTACACGACTCATGCATAATCCAATCGCCAAGCTCTAAAATAAGGTTAGACTCTTCGGCAATAGGTATAAACTCCGCCGGTGAAATCATCCCTTCTATAGGATGTTCCCAGCGTGTAAGCGCTTCAAAATAATCTATCATGCAATCTTCTACATGCACGATAGGTTGAAAAGATAAGTAAAAGTCTTTACACGCAACCGCCAAACGCAGCTCTTCTAATAAATAGTGATAGCGGCGCATTTTATTACCCATCTCTGGGGAGTACACTTTAAAAATGCCTTTACCATCGCTTTTTGCACGGTACATTGCCACATCGGCCAATTGCAATAATGCTTGTGGGGTTGATGCGCTCTCTGGGTACGCCGCTATACCAATACTGGCGCTAATTTTTATTATTTTATTACCCAGTACAAAGTCTTTTTCAAGTTCACTGAGTACGTGCTTAGCAATATCGACCACTTTATTATCGGTATCTACTGACTCAATAAAAATTGAAAATTCGTCACCGCCTAAACGTGATAAATTTTGCTCTAACTGATTCGCCTCGTTAATATTACTTAACTTATGATGGCGTAATACGTTGGCTAAGCGCGTAGCAACCTGCACCAAAATTTCATCACCAAAGCTGTGGCCAAACGAGTCATTTACCTGTTTAAAGCCATCTAGGTCAATAAACAACAAGGCGCATTTAAGCTGCTCTTCGTCAGTAAAATTTATTTGCCTATCTATATGCTCAATATAAGCATGGCGGTCAATGAGCAAGGTTAGCTTATCTTGGCAGATACTTGTTTGTGTTTGCTTTAAATAATTAGCGACATGGGTATTTAAATTGTTTATTGACTGGCTTAAATTACCCAGCCCTGATGGGTTGTCGTGTTGGGGTTGTAGGTTAAAGGCTACAAGCAATTGATTAGCGTTGTTATTCAGTTGTGCAATTTGATGCTGATAAGATATTTTTTTACGCTCTTTACGAATAATTGTAAAGCCAACAAACAATACCATACACACCAATATAAAGTTTATTGGCGACGTTAGCGTCATTAAAATAAGCTTTGTTGCGTTTGCAGCGATAAATTCCGTGTCGGTAGTTTTAACTAACAAAAAATCGGCAGAAGGCTGGTGTATTAAATAGTGCCCATTGAGCATAGGGTTATACCAAGGCGCCATTTCGAGCGTTGTATCTACAATATCAAAGTGGCGTAAATCTATATCAGGGTTGAATAAATTAATGCGGTTAATTTGGTTTGTTAGTTCGATGTTTAAACAAAAGCAAAACAAGATAAATACAAAAAAAATGCCGCTTAAGGGTTTAAATTTATTCATCAACAAAATCCATCTAAATTACTTATCCTATAAACCCGTTACTAAAATACGATTATATCGCCTATTTTTAGTACTAAGCAAGCCATAGCACAGTCCTTATTCATTGAAATTTTTAGAACTGTACTCAAAAAGAATAAATTAATGCTTAATAATTAACTAATTATAGAGTGTGATGAATAAAAATAAACCTTAAGCTTAAAATGTTTGAAAAAACTAATATTACAAGTATTTAATACATACCATCGATTAGTTCGATAATTTTTTCTTTCGCGTCTATAAACTTATCCAAACCACCGCCGGTGCGATAAGATGCTTGCGCAATTTTTTTATTGGTTTGAGCGTCTGTAACCCAAATATTCGCGTATGACATGTACAACGCTAAATCCCAATGCCAGTTAGCCACGTAATAAGCAACGGCATTACACCCTGCGATGTCAGCATTAGGTAATTCAGTTTGATACTCCTGATGTTTCAATACATAGTTAGCAGCAATTACACGTGTTTTGACGTTATGTTTTGCAAACCCTTCTTCCATTGCTGTGACAACGCCTTCTTTAACTGCCTTATGCTCAGCTATACATACTACTTCTGGTTTCACAGTGTCAAAGCGAGTTATATCTTGCTTAGCAGCACAACCCGCTAGGGTTGCTACCATTGCAGCTGCGATAGTTATTTTTATTTTTTTCATATTCATCCTTTTAATGGTTATTTAAAGTTGCCATGCATAGCTCACTTTTGTAAAAAATGTACGTTGATCTCTTTCAACGTGTTTTAGGGAATCGTCTTGATAGCTTTTATCTGAGTAGCCTAAATAAAATAATGTTTGAGCATTAATTTTGTACGAGTAAACTAATTGGCTGCCATAGTCTTTATTAATGTGGCTAACTTGGTAGTAGTAGGCGTCTTTATTCCTATCAATGTCTTCAAATTGCAATATAAGCTTGAGCATAGCGCGCATGCTAAATTTATAATAAAGCCTAAAATCTAATAAGTTAGCAGTATAAACTCGCTCCCCTTCAGGGTTATCTAAAACGCTGTAGTTATGCGTAGCGTCTACTTGCCAATGATCGTTTATATCCCACGTAACTTGTGTTTGCGTAGCATACGAATCACCAATTTGCTCATTGGCGTAATCAATGCGGCTGCCATACTCACCATAAAACGAAAGCCATATATTATTTTTAGGTTTAAAGCCCGTATAAACAAAGCCAATATTTTGGTTATAAAAAGCATCATTATAGTTTTCATAACGATGCAGTAAGCCAATTTCAAAAATAGACTGCTTTTGCCCTTTTAATGTTATAAACCCTTGGTATTCTTCTTCAAGTAGGTCGCCATTTTGTGCCCATGTTTTATCCCAATCAGCCTCATAAGACCATGACGTTAATAAGCCAGACTCATCTGCATACCAGGTTTGCCCGCCCCCAAAGCCTACGTTCTCATAATCTACTTTTTCTTGATAACCTAAGTCAGTACGATAGTCTTTACCTATGTTTTCGTAGCTGGCAAACAAATTGTAGTCACGTTTATCACGGGTAAACTCTATAGCGTACGCTTCATCAGATTGAGTTTTAGATAAGTTATAGTTACTTGTTAAAAAATCAGAGTTTTTAGAATCTGTTGTAGCTACCTGGTAGGTCAACAGATCTGATTGATTAAACCAATAGCTGCCATCGACAGAAAGCACTGTATTGTAGTAATCATCGCTTTCGCGGTGAGTCGTACTTAGCCCTATAGTGCCTTGTTGGCCAATATCGTATTGATAACGCGCTGCTGCTGCATGGGTTTTATCCTCTAAAATTGCAAAACCAGAGCCTTGATTTGTAGGCAATAAAATATTGCTATTATTGTCATCGGCATACATAAATGCATAGCTATGTTGCCCTGTTTTACCTGTTAATTTTGCCCCTACTTCAGGCTCTGCAATAGTGCGGGTATACAATAGTTCAAATAAACTGCTTTTAAAGTAGGATGCGCCATCTAAAAAAAATGGTCGTTTTTCTGCATAATAAATTGAGTAGGTGGTATTTACATCAAGGGCTAACGCATCACTTTCTATTTGCGAAAAATCTGGGTTTATAGTGGCATTAATTACCGCATCTTGTGTAACCCCCCAGCGTAAATCAAGGCCAGCTTCGGTGTCTATATCGCCATTATCCCACGGCCCTGGCAAGGTAGGTTTTGAATCATTTCTGAGCGCCGTAAGTGTAGGCGTTAGTTGCAGATTTTTACTGGCTTTTATATTTTTAAAACCATTTAATTTATCAAACTGACATAAACTGCATTTTATATCTCGGTCAAACCCCATATTTGAAAGCTGATACAGTACATCACGTTGGTAATTTCGCATAAGGGCAAAGCCCCATGTTAAATCTGTTTTATTTTCAGGAAATCTTAGCGCTTTAAAAGGTATACGCATTTCAACCACAAACCCTTGGTCGGTAATTTGCCCTGCGCTATCCCATATTGCATCCCAAGACGGGTCTGATTGCCAGCCATCGGTGTCACTCATCCGCGTATCACCTTGCGCACCCAATGGGTTTACATAAAATTCGTAAGCTGAACGTTCGTCGTTAAAAGTGTCAATAATTAAAATAACCGTATCATCTTGCCAAAGCGTATCTCTGTCACGTAGTGACGCTGTAATTTCGCTCGGCTGTGGATCTTCGGCTACAAAAGCAACATATAAGTTGCTGCCATCTTCATACATGTAAGCATCGGTTTTAACCGGTGGGGTGCCCTTTTCGTTAGGCTCATCTTGAAATGCTATAGGAACTAAAGTGGCATTTTGCCAGTGGGGTTCATCAAGTACGCCATCTACAGTAATATCTGCATTTATATGTACAAGAGAATGCTGCTGTTTTTCACTGGCATAAAGGTGGTTAGAAAATAAAAGTGCTAATAAGAAGGGGAATAAAGCACTGCATTGTTTTTTTATAATTATTAAGTACTGCATAAACATCCATTTAGACGTGTTTACCCTTAAAAGGTAAACTTATTTATGCAGTGTAATTTAAGTCAGTACATTTGTTAATAGTTTGATACTAAAAACAATAGCTTTTTTAACTAATTAATATTAAAGGCTTAATTTAAAAGCTAGGTTTCAATTAATTTAAGCTTATTAGCCACGCCATTCCAACTATCGGCATCATTAGGCGCTGGTTTTACCTCAACAATGCGTGGCCACACCAATGCAAGCTCAGCATTAAGCTCGGTAAACTCTTTTTGGTCTTCTGGCAGCTCGTCTTCTTGGTAAATTGCTTCAGCTGGGCACTCTGGTACGCATAATCCACAATCTATGCAATCAATAGGGCTTATTGCTAAAAAGTTAGGGCCTTCGTAAAAGGCATCTGCAGGGCACACTGCCACACAATCTGTGTATTTACACTTAATACAGTTTTCGGTGACCACAAACGCCATAATAGTTTAAACCTAGTAATTAATTATTTAAAGCGAGGATCATACCCAACCCCATTAAAAACACAATAAATATGTGCCATCTGCGGTCAATTTAACGTAATATATGCGCCCTTAATGTATAGCCATTACGTGCCCTACACTTCTTATTGTGAGCGGATAATATTACCGCTAAGACACCTAAAAGAGATAACAATGATACGTTTAACCGAAATAAAGCTGCCGCTTGATCATAACGAAGACGCTATAGGCCAAGCCATAGTTGATAAACTAAAAATACAGCCAGCGCAGCTACACAGCTACAATGTGTTTAAACGTGGGTACGATGCACGTAAAAAAACGGCTATTTTACTTATTTATACCCTCGATATTGAAGTAGATAACGAAGAAGCGCTGTTAAACGCATTTGCTAAAGATCAGCACGTAAAACCTGCCCCTGATACCTCATACAAATTTGTTGCCCACGCCCCCGCTAACCTTACTGAGAGACCTGTAGTAATTGGCTTTGGCCCGTGTGGATTATTTGCGGGCTTAGTGCTGGCTCAAATGGGTTTTAACCCTATTATTTTAGAGCGCGGTAAAGAAGTACGCGAACGCACCAAAGACACCTTTGGCTTTTGGCGTAAACGCACCCTTAATACAGAGTCTAACGTGCAATTTGGCGAGGGTGGCGCAGGTACATTTTCAGACGGTAAACTATACAGCCAAGTAAAAGATCCAAAACATTACGGGCGTAAAGTTATCACCGAATTTGTAGAAGCCGGCGCACCAGATGAAATTTTATACGTAAGTAAGCCGCACATTGGTACGTTTAAACTTGTTACCATGATTGAAAAAATGCGCGCACGTATTATTGAACTTGGCGGCGAAATCCGCTTTAGTACGCGCGTAGACGACATTCATATAGATGATGGACAAGTAACAGGCTTAACGCTTTCAAACGGTGAAAAGCTAAATACCCGCCATGTAGTACTTGCTGTGGGACATAGCGCCCGTGATACCTTTAAAATGATTCACGATAAAGGCATTTACGTAGAAGCAAAACCGTTTTCTGTGGGCTTTAGAATCGAGCATAAGCAATCGATGATTGATGAGTGTCGTTTTGGGCCTAACGCGGGTAACCCCATTTTAGGCTCTGCTGATTATAAACTCGTTCACCATTGTGATAATGGCCGCACAGTTTACAGCTTTTGTATGTGCCCAGGAGGGACTGTTGTAGCCGCCACCTCTGAAGAAGGCCGCGTAGTAACAAACGGTATGAGCCAATACTCTCGTAGTGAGCGCAATGCAAATAGTGCCATTGTAGTAGGTATTACACCTGAAAAAGACTTCCCTGGTCACCCGCTTGCCGGCATTGATTTGCAACGTAAACTAGAAGAGCAAGCCTATGCATTAGGCGGTAGCAACTACGATGCACCAGCACAGTTAATTGGCGACTTTTTAAAAGGAAAAGCATCGGGCGATTTAGGTGATGTACAACCATCGTTTACACCAGGAATAAAACTCACCGATTTAGCAAATGTACTCCCGCAGTTTGCTATCGATGCAATACGCGAAGCCATACCTGCATTTAATAAGCAGATTCGTGGTTTTTCTACAAACGACGGTTTATTAACAGGGGTAGAAACCCGTACATCATCACCTATTAGTATCAAGCGCGATAAAAGCTTCCAAAGCATAAATACTAAAGGTTTATACCCAGCGGGTGAAGGCGCAGGTTACGCAGGTGGTATTTTATCTGCAGGTATTGATGGTATTAAAGCGGCTGAAGCCGTTGCACTCTCAATGTTAGAAAACGCTTAACCCTTTTAAATTATTAATCAAAAACCTCACTTAGTGAGGTTTTTTTGTTTACACCTTGAGCTAAATTGAGGCACAAAAAAACCTGAGTAAACCTCAGGTTTTTTATAAATGCTAAATTTTTTAAGCTTACTTTTTAAGGGTAAGCTTGGCGCCTTTTAAGCTTTTACGCACATTTGAAATACGTGAGCGATTTACCGCACGTGCTTCGCCTGTTGCTTGCCCTGTAGGCTTATTCGTACGGCTACGACGTAAATGCGCTGGTTTTTTACCTATTTTATCAATAAGTACTTCACGGCTACTTACTTCATAACCCTCTAAGTAAACACGTTTGATTTTTTGGCCAATTAACGACTCTATTTCAAACAAGGTGTTTTCTTCTTCGCGGCTTACAAACGAAATTGCTTGGCCTTGATTACCAGCACGACCTGTACGGCCAATGCGATGTACGTAATCTTCTGCAAGCCATGGTAAATCAATATTAATTACTCGTGGTAGGCCTTCAATATCAATACCACGCGCAGCAACTTCGGTAGCCACTAAAACACGTACTTTGCCTTCTTTAAATTCACGAAGTGCGCGTCGGCGGTTACCTTGCGATTTATCACCATGACATACAGTGGCAGGAATACCATCAAGGTTAAGTTCTTTAACCAGCTCATCCGCCGTTTCTTTCATGTTTACAAACACAAGTACCTGTTGCCAGTTCTTTTTACCAATCAGCTCAGAAAGCAGCTCTTGTTTACGGCGCTCTTCAACTGGGTACACAACATGCTGTACCGTACTTGCAGTACTATTAGTTTGATCTACGCGAACAATTTCAGGCTGTTTTAATACTTTTGCTGCAAACTGCTTAATAGCCGCTGGAAAAGTGGCTGAGAAAAGTAAAATTTGGCGCTGCTCGTCACAACTTTTAATAACACTTTGCATATCTTCAATAAAGCCCATATCAAGCATACGGTCGGCTTCATCAAGTACTAAGTGTTTAACACTTGCTAGGCTTAAATTACCTAAACGAATATGATCAAGTAAACGCCCTGGAGTTGCAACTACAACATCTACGCCGTCTTTAAGTGCATTTGCTTGGCCTGCGGTATTAACACCGCCAAATAGGCTCACTACTTTTAAAGCGGTATGTTTTGCATAGGCTTTAAAGTTATTTGCTATTTGCTCTGCCAGCTCACGAGTTGGCGCAAGCACTAACGCGTGCGGAGCATTGCTTGTGCTTAGCTCAGATTCAGTTAATTTTTGGATGATAGGTAAAGCAAACGCAGCCGTTTTACCTGTGCCTGTTTGGGCACTTGCTAAAACGTCTTTACCTTTACGAACAGCCGGAATAGCTGAACGCTGAATGGGCGTAAGGGTGTGGTAATTAAGTTCGTCTAACGCCTGAATAAGTTCAGGGGAAAAACTAAAAGATTTAAAATTCATGCTGTATAACCTGCGGCCACATTTATCAAGGGTCGCAAATTATACAGCAAAAACGAGTCAACAGTTAGTGATTAGTGTTTATAAACTTGATTAATCTTGCTTATACCGTTTAAAAATAAGAGATGTATTAATCCCACCAAATGCAAAGTTATTACTCATGACATAATCGGTGTTAATTTCTCGCCCTTGTGTCTTAATATAATCAAGCTCAGCGCAATCATTATCTATATCGGTTAAATTTATTGTAGGTGCAAACCAATTATCGCTCATCATATTAATAGTAGCCCATGCTTCTATTGCACCACACGCCCCTAAAGTATGCCCTAAATAGCTTTTTAAAGAACTAATAGGTTTAACTCCCAGCGCATTAAAAGTAGCATGAGACTCAGCAATATCACCTCTATCGGTTGAGGTACCATGCGCATTGACATAACCTACTTTATCAGGTGATAAATTGGCATCTTGCAATGCCATTTCAATGGCTATTTGCATGGTATCTGAAGATGGTTGAGTAACATGTTGTCCATCAGAGTTACAGCCAAAACCGACAACCTCAGCCAATATATTTGCCCCTCTAGCTTTAGCATGCTCATACTCTTCAAGTATTAAAGTACCGGCACCTTCTCCTATAACCAAGCCATCACGGCTTTTATCAAATGGGCGAGGCGTATTTTTAGGGGTGTCATTTTTAATACTTGTAGCATACAGCGTATCAAATACAGCTGCTTCGGTAATACAAAGCTCTTCTGCCCCCCCTGCTACCATTACTTTTTGACGACCAAACTTAATTGCCTCATAGGCGTAGCCAATACCCTGCGAGCCAGACGTACATGCCGAACTTGTGGTGATCACTCGTCCTTTTAAGCCAAAAAAAACGCCTACATTTACTGGCGCTGTATGTGCCATCATTTGAATATAGCTTGTAGCTGTGACTCCAGACATTGAGCCACTTTCCAACATATTTGCAAATGCGAGAAGCGGCGGTGTTGAGCCGGTGGATGAGCCATATGCTACACCGGTAGAGCCATCTGTAAGACTTTTATGTTCAAGTAAATCAGCTTGCTCAAGCGCACGCTCAGTTGCACGTGTGGACATAAGTGCCACTCGCCCCATTGAGCGTATTTGCTTACGTTTATAATGGTTAGGTTTTTCAAAATGGGTGACAGGGGCAGCTAAGCGTGTATTAAGCCCATCAGCTTTATCCCATTCACGCATTGTTACAACTGCATTTTCACCTTTAATCAAGGCGCTTTTAAATTCATCCCAATCATCGCCCAATGCGGTTATAACCGACATCCCTGTAACAACAACACGTTTCATTAAACCATCCCGCCGTTAACCGAAATAACTTGGCGAGTGATGTAAGCAGCATCATCAGACATTAAAAATGCAACTGTACCAGCCACTTCGTTCACTGTTCCCATACGTTTAAGTGGAATCATTTTCATCATTTCAGCAACCGGAAGCTCATCCGTCATTGCTGTTTCAATTAAACCAGGCGCTACACAATTTACAGTAATTTTTCGATTAGCTAGTTCCAGCGATAGGGCTTTGGTAGCGCCAATAATACCTGCTTTCGCTGCGCTGTAATTTACTTGCCCTCTGTTGCCCGCAATACCCGACACTGAAGCCATAGTAATAATGCGCCCACCTTTACGAGTTTGTACCATGGGCATAACTGTTGGGTGCACAACATTATAAAAGCCATCTAACCCAGTTCTAATTACGCTATCCCAATCATCGCCCTGCATTGCCGGAAAAGCCATATCGTTGGTAATGCCCGCATTACACACCACACCATAGTAAGCACCATTGTTTGTAATATCTTGCTCAATTTGTTGCTTTGCCGCTGCTCTATCGCATACGTCAAATTGTAGTAGTGTAGTGCTTTGTCCAAGTGCGTGTATTTCTGCACATGTTTGCTGAGCTTGCTCTAAACCAGTTCTGCAATGAACAGTAATGTCATAGCCTTGAGCTGCAAGTTTAAGTGCAATAGCCTTACCTATACCCCGGCTAGAGCCGGTCACTAAAATTCTTTTATTCATTGGTTTTCTCTTATAAATTCCAGCGGTTCTTCTGGCTGAAATACATTTATTTTTGCATCACACAGTATTTTTTTATTTTCACTTATTTGGCATTCAAACACACTTAAACCAGATTCTTCTTGGTAAAGCTTGTGAACATAAATAGTTAAGGTGCTGTTTTTATAAAACATAGTCTGATGTGTTTTATATTTTCGCGTGCCGATCAAAAAGCCAATTTTAACCGCTTCATTAATATCGTTAGCTAATGCTCCAGCATAGGCAGCTATAGACTGGGCCATATATTCAACACCGATATAACTTGGCACTCCCTCAATTTGCTCATTATAAAAAGGGCTTTGGGGTGTAATAGTCACAGAGCAGGTTGCACTTTCATCGCTGTATTCAACTAACTGATCTATTAAGATCATAGGAGCATCGTGGGGTACAACCTGCTCTATAGAATAATTATTCATTATGAGTACCTAAAATCAAACTAGCATTATTACCACCAAACGCAAATGAGTTAGATAGACAGTAATTTAATTTAACCGTGCTAGCTTGCTCAATAACGTTAACATCTGCCAGCTTATTTCTGTGTGTGCATTTATTAAAAGGCAAAGTAATATTTCCTCTCCCTCTGAGCAACAGCCAACAAATACCTGCTTCAATTGCACCAGCTGCACCTAAAGTGTGCCCAGTTAAGTACTTACTGGAGCTCAGCGGTGTATTGTTGCCAAACACACTATTAATTGCAAGGGCTTCCATTTCGTCATTTTTAATTGTCGCTGTGCCGTGTGCATTTATATAGTCAATATCACTAGGTAATAAGTCAGCAACGGCCAGAGCTGCTTTCATTGCCGATTTTGCACCATTACCGCTAGGGTCTGGCGCCGAAATGTGATGAGCATCAGAGCTTTCACCACCACCTAAAAACATGACGCCATTTTCTAACGGTGCTTCTTTACTCATGACAAATAACGCAGCACCCTCACCAATATTAATACCATCTCTGTCATCGCAAAAAGGCTTACACATTCCAGTGCTCATTGATGCCAAGGCATTAAATCCATTAATGGTAAGTTTGCAAAGGCTGTCTACGCCACCACAAATTACAACGTCTGCTAAGTCAGCAGTTATTAAAGCTTTTGCGCTAATGAGAGCTTTAGCACTTGAGGTACATGCCGTTGAAATACTATAACAAGGGCCTAACGCCCCTACTTTTTCGGCTATGTAATGCGCAGGAGTAGCAAGTTCTTGATCAGCATATAAAAAGTCACTTGGCCACACACCTGAACTGTCGTGTTCAGCTCGAGCTTGTTCGCCATCATGCACCCCAGATGTACTTGTACCTACCACAACAGCAATTCGTGATTTATCAATATGTGAAAAACGCTTAAGTGTTGGGGATATTTGCTCAAGGGCTATATCAATTAGCGTATCAATACGGTGCTTTTGATTTAGAGGAACGCAGTCCACGTGCCCAATATAAAATGGCAAACCCTCTGTGCTTAAATCTTTTGTCTTTAAAAGCTGTGGGGCTTCATTATTTTGTAAGTTATTTAGGCTAATAATTGTATCTTCAACGCCTTTGCCCATTGCACTTACAATGCCTAAATCATTTAACCAAAAAGTCACTAGTTTACCTTCTCAAATGTAATTTGATAATGTCGCTCACTATTATTTAGTACTGTTTTATTATCGCTATAATTTATTGTAATAATCGAGCGGTTATTTTTTACTACACGCCTTTGTGTGGCTATCTGCTTTATAATCGCCCCAGATATTTTCTCATTAAGAAATAATACAGGCCAATGCACTAAGGCAATATCTGCCAATATATAAGCTGGGTCTAAATCAACACCGACTATCATTTTAGTAACATTAGGTGGTTGGTTATTTAGTTTCTCAAGCTTTAAAATAGGTAAGCCTTGTGTAGTCATTAACAATAAGTTGATAGTACCCTGCTTGTTTATTTCTAATTGTGCTAATAATGTATGCTCTTTCTCATTGTTTTGAATATATAAAACATGCTGCCAATTTTGATCAAACATTTGTACAGGCACATGCGAAATATCAAGTGTAGTGGCTGCAGAAATATCAACACGCTCACTGCTTTTATATGTGCTACTACATGCTGTTATGCAAACACACACTAAAGCTATAAAAGTACATTTTAAAAAGTGTCTGGTATGAGCCTCAATAACTGGGATTAATTTTGACATAGCTGCGCTAATACATTTAAACGACGCTCACTTTGAGCAACAAATGGATTATTTTTATCCCATGCGTAACCCGCTAAAATAGCACTGATCATTTCACGAACCTGCGAGTTTTGTTCTGAATAAAAAATAACGTCTTGAAATCGGGTATCGTACCAACCTTTAACAAAGGTTTTAAAACAATCAACTCCTGCCTGCAATGGCTCGGCGTAACATTCCTCAAAATCAATCACTTCTCCATTTAAATAATCATCAATAAGGGGGGCAATTAAGTGTGCAGACTTTAAAGCAATAGTCACCCCAGATGAAAACACCGGATCTAAAAATTCACCCGCATTGCCTAGTAAAGCAAAATGCTTTCCATGTAGCGTACATACATTAGCAGAGTAACCACTAATGCTACGCGCTTGTGTTATAGGTACGCGATTAGCTAAAAGTTTTTTTAAGTAAGGGTCTTGCTCTATAAACTGTTTTAAGGTGTCAGCTTCACTACTCTCATTAAAGCGTGTTTGCTTTGCAACAACCCCAATGCTGGACGTGCCATCACTAAAGGGGATGAGCCAATACCAAACATCATTAAATTTAGGGTGAACGGTTATTAAAATTTTATTTCTATCAAACAGCTCGTCAGTAATGCCATCATTAAAGTGACTGAAATAAGCACTACGCACAGGAAAAGTAGAAGGTTTTTCTAAATTTAAAAGTTTTGGTAAAACTCGGCCGAAACCACTCGCATCAAGTACAAACTTAGCCCTTACATCATACGTTTGATTTTTATTATTTTGCACTTGCAGCGTCGCACTAGCAGCTTCATCAGTAAAACCAATAACACTATGCTGATAGCGAATTTCAACGCCTTGATGCTGCGCTCTATCAGCAATCAGCTTATCAAAATCAGCCCGTTTAACTTGAAAAGTAGTACCCGGGCCTAGGCTAAATTTTTCAGTAAAATTTATAGCTGTATTTTGGCCATTACGATGAAACGCAGCACCATCTTTAAATTGAAAGCCAAGCTCATCTGCATGTTCATGTATTGTGTTAACTAGCCCAGCATCAGCTAAATACTCCATACATTGAGGTAATAAGCTTTCGCCAATTGAAAAACGAGGAAATACTTGTTGCTCTAGCACCAGCACTTTCCAGCCTTTTTGTACTAATAAGCTACTTACAAGTGCACCTGAAGGCCCTGCTCCTATAACCACAACATCATACTGCTCAAGGTTGTTCAAATTATTATTCCTTTTGAGACTTTAATACACTTAATGGAGATAAAATATATACGGCTAAAATCCCTACCATAACAGTAAGGCCAAAACTAAAAATGGCGGGAGTATTTGAAAAGGCGAGCATACCAAATACACACATCGAAGAGGCGGCCGACAAGCTAATGGCCAATACATTTACCGCCGTTAAGTTGTTAATTTGGTAAAACACTAAATAATCTATGGCTAGGCCAATAATGAGTAAGCCACCTAGCAGATTAAAAATTGAGATACTTCCTTGCGCTGCATTACATACCCAAAGCATAGTCAATAGGCTGGCACTTAATGTTATCACCTGCACAGTGCCAATCCGAAGGCCAAATTTATAGCTAAATAAAACAAAGCAAATAACAATGGCCACGCCCAATGTAAGCAATAAATACTGGCTGTAGTTTTCAAGTAGGCTACTGATTTGCTCAGGCTTGTTATATATAAACGCATCTTCATAAGCATTAACGCTAGAAGTTAACGCGTGCGTGGATATTCCCGATACAGAAAACCAAGTAACAGCCTTATTAGGCTCAACAAACATTTGAGCATTTAAAAGTGCTGAAAAATGACTATTTGCTAAAGCGTCGTAACTCAAAAGTTCTGTGTTAGCTGACTCAACTTTTATCCCTGTATATTTTTCAGTGATAGTTAACACATCGTTTTTAACAGCCCCGTTAAAGAGCGCTAAATTATTTTTTTGCGTGCGCTTACTAGGTAACCAACGCTTAATAGCATTGTGTTTAAGATGTGGGTTAATACGCTTTAAATCATCTATTAGTTGCTCTTGCTTTTGCAGTAGTTGTTCAGCATTTGATGCAAATAAAAATACAATGTGGGCATCTAACTGTCCCATTAAAGTTAAATGCTTTTGCTCATTAAGTATTAGTTGTTGTGGGCTTGCATTTAGTAAACGTACATCGTTGTTAAATGAAATGGGTTTAAGGTAAAACAAAAACATTAACACCAGCCCCAATACGAGTAAAACCGATTGCTTACAACGGTTAAAGCGCACCATTAAACCTAATAACTGCTGACTTTTAATCAAACTTCGCTCAGAGAGTACAAGCTTAGATTGCCAGATAGGTAATATAATTAATGTGAATAACCAGGCGCTCGCAAGCCCAGCAATTACAAACACTGCTACTTGCGATAAAAGTGAAATTGGCGCACCTAATAAACAGCTATAGCCGAGGCCTGTTGTAATAAAAGATAAAAGCAAAGCTGTTTTTGTGCCTTTACTTAACCCACTACTTTGGTAAAAACTGTTGCCATACGCTAAATCAGTCATCGCATGAAATGCATAATCAATAGCTATACCAATTAGGGTTACAGCAAAAACCAGTGTTAATAAATGAATCGAATTAAACACAAATACCATGGCCGTAGCACCACCAGCCAGTGCACTAAGTACGGTTAAGCTTGCAAGTAAAATGCTACTGACTTGCCTAAATACCCAAAACACCATTAAAAGTAATGCGATTACACTAAGGCCACCAAATAAGCTCATTTCATACTTAGCTTGCTGAGCGTTTTCAGCTGTATGAAAAAGAGCACCTGAATAGCGAATAGTGGTCTGTGGGTACGTATCATTTAAACTTTCAAGCTTATTTTTAATGCTGCTCGCAAGCTTAATAGACTCATCAATTGGGAGGCTATTGTTAGGAATGGTAGCCAATATAACAGCATAATCAGTATGATTTAGACGGCGCGTTAACCGCTCATTTTTTAAAGAGAATAACTGACTTTGTTTTAAATTATCGCCTATAAATGCAGCAAGACTTAAACTAATATCGGCTTTTAGGGTGGCACTTACAAAAGGGTTTCCTAATTGATTTAATTGAGTAAGGTAAAATGACTCAAACTGTGCTTTATCAACCATACTATTTTTATAATTGTCGCTAAGCAGCGCATGTTGATACGCAGAGAACACTGAAGATAACTGCACAATGCTTGGCAGTTCAAAGCTATTTTTTATATCACGTTTTAACAGCCATGATTTAAGCTCGTCATGTGCTAAGTTTTTACCATCACCAGTAAATGAAAACATAATACGGTTTGCATTTTTTTTAAAAAAGACCTCTTCGCCGTACGCCAATTGAGAATGTGATTTTGGTAATAAACTAAACATATCAGCATTTAATACAGGCTTAGTGATATACAAAGCAGCACAAAGTAAAACAGCTAAAAAACCAAACCATGTAATAAGTACACTAATACGTTTAATCACATCACTTTTCCGAAGGTTACTTACACTTATTAATTATTAGGTGTATTTGCATAAGAAAACTCTATTACTGTGTTGCTACCCGAGTGCTCATTTAAGGTTATACTTTGTACACGCTGGTTATTTTCACAAAGAATAAAATGGCTAAACAGCTGTTTTAATAGCGTATCTTTTGGCTTTAATAATAAACAGCCTGTTTGATTTGTTACATCAAACCGCGCATATAAGGCTTTCATATCTAATGCGAGTAAGTCAGTTAATAAGCCTACAAACTGCTCGCTGCCAGGCTGAGGAGTAAGCTCACCCTCTTTATTTTTCACAAATACTTGGCCATTCTCGATTAGTAATGTACTTTGCACTGGTGTTTTTACATACCAAAGCAGCTTTTCCCCTTCAAGTGTAAACTCCCCTTTAGAGATGAATGGTTTAGAGAAACCGGCAAAATGCTTTAATTGCTTAAATTCACCCGAAACTGTCGTAGCAGCTAATAAACTGGCACTAAAAAAAACAAAATAAAGAGCACTAACAAACACACAATTTTTTAAATAATTCATAGCATCATCCAATATTAGCTAAGTATTTTTGCAAGCTTATCAACTATCACCGCTGGTGAGGCAAACTGCATTTCTTTAGTCGATATCTCAACAGCAACTTGAGTGGTAGTCGCTTTAGTAATACGCTTATTCGTTATGGCATCTGTAATTACATAATCAATTTTTAATCGGTTTTCGAACTCTTTTAAATGCGCGGTCACTTTAATTTTTTGGGTAAATATGGCGGATGCCACGTACTTAATTTGCATATCCACTATTGGCCACGCATAACCCGACTCCATCATTTGAGGATAGTCGTAATCAAATAATCGCAGTAACTCACAGCGAGCCACCTCTAAGTAGCGAGGGTAATTACCATGCCATACAACATTCATCGGATCGCAGTCATGAAATGGAATTTCAATTTCCACTTCATGAGTTAGCAAAGCGCCTTTACTATTCATATAAAGCCCAACGTTTTTCTTGAATATAACTAATGGTTTGTCTAAGTACCGCTTCCATTGGCCTATCTTCAGTTAGGTTTTCGAAATAATGAGTTATGTCAGTATACATCGCTTGCATATCTGCAGTTAAACTTGAAAATTCAAGTTCGCCTTGTTTAATACGCAGCCTCACTCCTTGAATACTTGCTAGTAACGTACTTGCAACAACCTGCTCTGTAAGCTGTAAAATACGCAAACAATCACGTGAGGCAATAGTCCCCATACTTACTTTATCTTGATTATGGCACTCAGTAGAGCGAGAAAATACACTTGCAGGCATCGTTAACTTAAGCGCTTCAGCAGTATAGGCACTGGCGCCTATTTGCACGGCTTTAAAGCCATGATTTATGTAACGACGTTCAGCCTCACTGTCTGATAAATTTGATGGTAATCCATTATTAAATTTAGTATCGACCAATGAAGCGATTTGCCTGTCAGCTAAATCTGCCAGATTTGCAATCGCTGTTTTCATACTATCCATTGCCATTGCAATGTGGCCGCCATAAAAATGGCCACCATGAAGTACATGCTCACCCTCGCCATCAATAATAGGGTTATCGTTTGCAGAATTAAGCTCGTTTTCTATCATCTGCCTGAAAAATGGCAAACTATCTTGCAATACACCAATAACATGCGGTGCACAGCGAATAGAGTACCTATCTTGCAGTCTATCAGCGTTACGAGGATGGTCATGATGGTTTAAATCATCTCGTATCCATTTAGCAACTTGTTGCTGCCCAGGATGAGGCTTAACAGAGAATAAAATTTCATCAAAATGATGACTATTACCTTTAAGAGCAAGGCTAGACAATGCAGTAATCCTACTTGCAAGTTTTGCTAAATAATTAGCTCTATCAAACGCTAAACAAGCCAGTGCGGTCATCACAGCTGTACCATTCATAACTGCAAGCCCCTCTTTTGGGCGAAGCGTTAAAGGCTTTAAACCTGCCGCTTGCATTACCTGTGCGCTGTTAAGTATTTTATCTTTGTAAAAAACATCACGTTCACCAACCATAGCACCTGCTACATACGACAGTGGGGTTAAATCACCGCTAGCGCCTACCGAGCCTTCTTGAGGAATAACAGGTACTATATCAAGGTTTAAATAGTCTTTGAGAAGATTAAGCATTTCCCAGCTTACGCCAGAATAGCCTTGTGAAAGTGATGCTAAGCGCGTAGCTAAAATTGCACGCCCTTGCACTTTATTAAACACATCGCCTAGTCCACAACCATGAAAGCGCGTTAAATGTAATGGCAGCTCATCAACTAAGTTAAGTGGCACAGGAACCGTGACTGAGTCACCATAGCCTGTAGTTACCCCATAAATCACACCATCTTCTTTGAGTAGAGAGTCTAAAAAGCTAAGCGCGCTATCAATTTTTGCGCTAAATTGCTCGCAGCCACTTAATTGCACCTGAGTATTTTGATGTGCAATATTAACAATATCTTCAATAGAAAGTTGTTGGTTTCCAAAAAGCTGTACTTCCTGAGCTGACACTCTACTTCTCCTTTGCATTGCTGCGTTCTACTTGCTGATCGTTTTGCCAAAAATCATAAAAATTAAACCACTGATAAGGATACCGCGCGGCATAAAAGCCTAAACGTGCAGAAAAATCTGTAATTACAGTGGTTAATAGACCTTGCCTTTGTGAGCGGGGTATTTTTAATGTTTGGCTATAATGTTCAAAAATCACATGATACTTTTTTGTTTTTTTATCTTTTAAGCAAAATAAAAAGTAAACGGGGCAATCTAATAATGCAGCTAATATAAAAGGCCCTTGAGAAAAAGATGCTGGCTTACCTAAAAACTCAACACGTGTTGATCGCTCACCCGTTGTAGCGCTTGTTCTATCACCAACAATAACGACTATTTCACCCTGCTCTACTTTATCTTTTAATAAAATAGCTAGATCAGGCCCCATATCGCTCACTTGAATTAAGTTAACCGACACCGCGGGGTTAATTTTTTTAAGCATTTTATTAAATTCAACAGCGTGATGAGTAAATACAAGCACATTAATTTTTTTACTGCTGCGATGCTGGCTCAGTGCTCTACATACCTCAAGGTTACCCAAGTGAGAGCCAATAAAAATGGCCCCTTGCTGTTGCTCATTTAAATCAATAAACAGCTGTTCATTAGTATATTGGATATCCTTTTTTGAAATTCGACCGAGCCAACCATCAATTTTATCAAGGGCGCTATCGGCAAAACTACAAAAATGCATAAGCTGTTGTTTAAAAGTTACTTTACGCTCAACATTATTGTAATTATTAACTTGGACTAAAAACTGCTTAGAAGCCGCGCGTGCAACTTTACCGGTAATAAACAAATAGCAAACAACCGGGAATAAAATAACCCACAACCCTTTACGGCCAAGTACTTTATGGGCAAATAGTAATATTTGTATACCTAAAAAGTTACCTCGCTCTTGCATTTTAGACCAATGTTTAACGGCCATAACGTCTCTTATATTTATGCCATAGTAAGACAGGTGAACGAAGCAGCATGCCAAAAAATAAACGCGTATGTAACCACGAAATACGCACATTATCTTGGAGTGGCTGGAAGTGTGACAAGCCATTTTCTGGGTAAATAACCTGGCTTGGTAAAAAAACAAATGGAACGTTGCGCCAATATAACCTAACCAGTATTTCTGGATCAAAGTCCATACGCTTACCGAGATTAACCTCACTTATAAGCTTATTAGTCACATTTAAAGGGTAGACTCTAAAACCACACATTGAGTCCACAATTTTAAAGCTGAGCGTTTCTATCCATACCCACACATGGGTTAAATAACGTGCTAAGTAACGGTGCTTAGGAACCGATTCATCATACACTGGGCAACAACTAATTAATGCCTGTGGGTGTGTGTTTGAAAGCTCAATCAACTTTTTGATATCTGATAAATTATGTTGCCCATCTGCATCTACTTGTATTGCATGGCTATAACCTTGCTCATACGCGCAGCGCAATCCTGTTTGTACCGCACCGCCTTTGCCTTCATTTTTCTCATGCGATATAAGAGTGAGGTGGGCATATTTTTTCTCAAGAGTAGCAAAAAGAGATTTAGCCTGCACACTACTGGCATCATCAACCATTATTATTGGCAGCGTATACTCAGTTAACGTTGCAAGTACTTCATCAATAACACTTACATGATTAAAATTAGGTATAACAATACAAAAATTATTCATCTGTATCACTTTTAAACACTATACGCCCTGAGGCGTGTTGGCCTTTATCTGATTGATACGAAAAGCCATACTTACCGCCAGGCTTTTCTTCTACAGTTAATTTAATTGTTAGACCAGGGGTAATAACAACCTGAAACTTAAGCACTTCAATATCTTTTACTTCACGTTTAACATTAAAGTATTTTCGCACGGCATCTACTGCCCAATCGAGCTGCACTACACCTGCTAAAATAGGGCCTTGACTAAAGTGACCTTTAAAATAATCTAAACTTGGCGGTATAAAAAGCGTTAGGCAATGATTCTGTGTTGACGATACACAGTTAACAAGTTCAGGCTTTGTGTTAATCAACTTTGACAAAAAGAGACTCCAATACTTTTAAATTTATTTTAGCTTGCGTGTTGTAGGGTAATTGATTTAGAAAACGCCATTTTTTAGGCGTGCAGATCCCTTCAAAACGATTCAATGTATGTGTTTTTAAAAGCGTATTAGTCGCTAACTTTCCATTGGCGTTTAAATATGCTCGTCCTTTATGTGTAAGCACTATAACAGCGCCTAATACTAAACGTTTCCCATTTAGCGTTATTACTTTAGCTTCCTGTACCCACTCACTTTTGCATAAATGTAGCTCTAGTTCGTCAAGGCTTAAGCGTTTTTCTTCAAGCTTTATAATACGGTCAAAACGACCTAGTAATTCAAATTGGCCATTTTGAAATAATGTACCTCGGTCATCTAATAAATAGTTTGTTTGCTCAACTAAAGGCGAATTCAACACTAATCGTTGTTCAGAGGTACTGTGTAATGTGATCCCTAAAAATGGCTGCCAATGACTAACGTTCTCTAAAGACACAACCTGACGATATGCAATTCCGCCAGTTTCGGTGCTGCCAAATACTTGAGTAATGGGTTTATTTAGCTGTTTATTTAAAGTGACAGCGTCTTCATTTTGAAGCGGCCCACCGGATGAGAAAACCCACTGTAAATGTGACTTTTCTTCTATTAAAACGTTATCTAGATGCAGCCGCTTTAGCTGTGCCGGACTGGATATAAATACGGCCTGTGTAATTGTTTTAAGTTTAGTAGCAATATGTTCGGGGTAGTTAAGCAAGTCTGTATCAATTATTTGGTTATTGCTAAGCGGCCATAACACTCTAAATAACAAACCGTAAATATGCTGATGCGAAACACTGGCAATAAATACAGGGTTACGTGTTAAAGCAAACGTACTGTTGAGCGTTTTTATCTCTTTATTAAGCACTCGCCACGATTTAAAAATAGGCTTCGCTTGACCTGAAGAGCCAGAAGTATAAAAAACAAGGTTACCTTCACTCGGCCAAGCAATTTTATTGAACGGTGTGTAGTTAGGTGTAGTTGTTAAATTACCAATATTTTCAAATGGCGTAGTCGCATGCTCGACCAAATCACTATCGCCCAAATAGTAAGGGGTTTGCTCTAAAAGCGCATTGAGTGTTTCGCTTTGACCATTAGGCGGTAAAATTATAGTCCAGCCTTTATGCGCCAATGCAAAAAGGTTTACAGCAAAATCATAGCTACTACTGTTGAAAAGCACTGCCGATGCTTTAGTAGGCGATTGCGGAATTTTAGCCAAAACTTGATTAATATCATTAACAAATTGACGCTCAGATAACGCTGAGCCATTATGATTAAATCGAATATTTATGCTTGCGTTATCTAAAGTATTAAACACCTGCATTCCTTTTTACTTTTTTCCTTACTAACCACTCTACTGCAAATAAAACACCCATAATAATGTATGCAATAAAACCGTTATAAAATGCCCACACATCAAGAGCTGTATACACACTAGTGTATAACGCTATACTGGCGTTAAAAACAAAAAAAACGCACCATATTTTAGTTACATTTTTAGTGTACGAAATGGCTCTTTTATCAAGCTTTGGCTCAGTGATACGCGCAAACGTTTCTATGATACTTGGACCTTTATAAAGCGAGTAAGCAAAAACAAAAAACATAACAGTATTTACAATAACCGGATAAAGCCGAATACCAAAATCACTGCCCATCGTTTTAGATAAGCCAATAGCTAAAATTCCAAGTAATGAGGCTGGCTTTATCCATGGCATTTTAGCTAATAAAGGCTTGCTTAGCCAAAGCCTTATTATTAACAGTGTTAATAAAATCACAGTGAGTAAATAACTGTTGAAACGTGTCAGCCCTATATAAACAATGAAAGGGTAACAGGTTAAAAAAATCATTATTAACGCTGTTAAAAATGCCTTAAACATGCTTATTTAACGAGCTTTTCTATTTCAGATACAACATCTTGCACAGTGCGAACTTGTTTAAATGCGTCAGGCTCAATTTTCTTACCTGTAATTTCACGTAACTTAACAACTAAATCTACAGCGTCAATACTGTCTAAGTCTAAATCTTCGTACAGGTTAGCTTCTAAAGAGATATCTTCAGCATCTATTTCAAATTCATTTTCTAAAATGCCGTGTAATACATCATAAATTTCAGCAGCGGTTTTCATTATTATTCCTAGTGTGTGTTAATTAAGTACGTGATTGTTCTATAAATTGCGCTAAAGAGTTAACACTCGCAAAATGCGCTTTAGTTTGTTCTGAATTTGCATCAATTTTTACGTCAAATTCTTTTTTGATAGCAAGCCCGAGCTCTAGCGCATCAATGCTATCTAGCCCTAAACCATCTACAAATAAAGGCTCGTCGTCTTTTATATCGGCAGTGGTCATATCTTCAAGATCTAGGCTCGAAATAATCAATTGTTTAATTTGTTGTTTTAATTCACTCATATATAGCTAAGCTCTTTTGTAAAGTATTGTTGTAAGCCTTTCGTAAGCTGGCGGGACTGTATTGCAGGTACGTCGCTTGTATAAATAATATCGCTTTTGAAAGAATGTGGTGCTAGTTGCATAAAAAAATGCGCTTGGTATGGGGCTACTTTGTACCAAGGCGTCCCTTTAGTTAACGTATTAGGTTTCATTTTAATCAATACGGTGGTTATAGGGGCATGACATCTAAGGGCTATATTTGCAGCCCCTCTTTTAAATTTAAGCGAATTATGAGGTACTGAACGTGTTCCCTCAGGAAAAACAATTAAGTTATTCCCTCTTTTTAGTGTTTGCTCGCATTCTTTTAATAATTCTTGCGGGTCTTCATTGCTTATATAACCTGTACTTTTTATCACACCACGCATAAAAGGGTTTTTAAAAAGGTGTGCTTTTACAACGCAATCAACATTTTTAATAACCGATATAAGTACCACAACATCAATAAGTGATGGGTGATTAGCCAAAACAAGCTCGCCTTTCAAATTAGCTAAATGGGCTTTATCTTTAATATGAAAACGGATAGCGCCAGTATAATGCATTAAAGCGACAAAAAATTTAAAGCTATAATGCACTACCGTACGCGCATCTTCTTTTTGCTTTACAGGACAGCGTTGAAATAAACGTTGAACGGGGAATAGTAGTAAGGCTAAAAATAGCCCACCCAAACCAAATACACTAAAACAAAGGCCAGTGGCTATAATGCGCCAAACAAGGCCTATTACTCTTATTATTGTATTAAGCATAGTGTGTTAACAACCAACCATTAGCACTGGCGCTTTGTTTGTTAAACATTGCTTTAGCAAGCTCTAAACTTAAAGGAGTAGTTGTTTGTTCGCTATTGTTAGTGGCTTGTTTAGTTAAACTAAAATGAGCTTCTTTTTCTGTAGCTAAACGTATAACTAACGCAATAGAATGTGTTATTTGTGCCTCATCAACAAATGTTGTGTACGGCTCTGGGAGTGACTCATCTGTATGCACAAGTAATATATGTGGTTGTTTATACTCAACCAACTTTATATATGCTTCAATCAAAGCGCAAGCAAAGCTATCCTTACCCGCTGCGATAGCGTTCATAGGTTGGGTGTTACCGCTAATAATGCTATACATACCAATCGCAGCGTTGTGCACACTTAAACCAAAGCCTGTCGGAGATAGAGGTTGTTTCTCACCAAGCTCTCCTAATAAATTAGCTGTTTTATGGAAATCGCCATGGCGTGATGAAAAAATAACAGGCATGTTTTCATACCCTTTATCATTTGTAACCTGGTGCGCAGTATGTAAAACCATTTTTACAAATGGTGTCATTCTTCTGCGCTGCATTGCAGGTACCCAACTTAATGTAATTGGTGATGAGTCGTACCAATTTTCAGAGGGGCTTTGTCGCTGTTCAGGCTTAATCCATGTAGCGAGTTGTTCAACAACAAATTTCACAAATAAACGTTATTTAGTAAGTAAGGGGGCGAGAATTTTACCGATATTAGCAATAAAAGTAAAATATTCATTAAATAAATGCCAGCACTTACTAACTGTTCAGCGCTGGCTCATATAACCTAAGAAAGCAAAGCAATATCACTTTGTTTTATACACTTAGCTTTATTGCCCACAATATCATCAACGTTAAGCGCGTTTATTAAGGCCTCGCCTTGTGCTTGTTGCTCATCGCTCAGTGGAACATACGGTAATCTAAATACGGGATTTACCGCGCCTGTCATCATCATTGCGGTGTTTATTGCAATCGGGTTTGGCTCGCAGAATAGCCAGTTCATTAAAGGTTGTAATGAGGTATTTAACGCATCATTTTTAGTATCCATTAATTGGCGGAACAACCCTGGTATAAGATTAGATGTGACCGATATAACACCGTGTGCATTGTGCGTGTGACGTGCATCGTGTGCTTCGTCATCGTTACCTGACCAACACGCAATGCCTTGCTGTTCGTAATGAGCAATACGCTCGTTACCACCACATTCTTTTACACCAATTAAATTAGGGTGTTTTGCTAATGGCTCAATAATATCAGGGGTTAAATCTTGCCCTGTGCGCCCTGCTACGTTGTAAATAAACGCAGGGCCAATATCCAGTACACGTTTAAAGTGCTCGTTAACACCAGCAATAGAAGTGCGGCCATAATATGGGTTAATTTGCAGCGCGGCATGCATACCACTTGCAAAGCCATACTTAGTGGCTTTAATAGCTTCGCGGGTATTATTGCTACCCGTATTCCCTACAATCACGAGCTTATCGCCATATTTATTTGCACTGTGCGCGATAAGCATTAAATGCTCTTCCCAGTTCATTAGCTGGCCTTCGCCGGTTGTACCACCAACCACAATGCCATCTACACCCGCTGCAATTTGTATTTCAACGAGTTCATCGTACTTTGCTAAATCTATTTCACCATTGGCTAAGTATGGGGTTTTAATGGCGGTAATTAAGCTTGCTTGTTTAATTTGTTCTAGGGTGCGCATAAAAATTCATTATTTATAAAACTTGCGCTATTTGTAACATACTTGCACGCATTTTTGCAGGCCTAAGCGAATAATAAACGTAAAATGGCTTGTGTTATTTAGTTTGATAATACAAAATACAAATGCTGTACATTTAAACAGTGTTTGTATTTTTAACTTTAAGCGAGCCATTATGCGTTTATCTGACTACTTAGCCACTCATTTTTATAACACCGATGAGCTTTGCCATGCTTTAAATATTGATGCCGAGCAACTAGATACATGGCAGCAGCAAAGTATTTTTCCTAAACCAAGTTATTGTATAAAAAGCCAATTAAGTTGCAGCTCGTACTCTGGTTTGTATGAATGTGAAGAGTACGATGACTATTACCCGCGCGGCTGTGTAAATTGGGGGCAAGGGCTAATAAAACAAAAAATTGAATCCTCAAGCAATGCCTTTAATTACTTTGCGCAGCAGTACACGGCAAGCCTGAGTAAACTTGCCCAGCAAGGTTTTATTTTTAATGAAGAATTATTTGGCTGCGAAATAGACGAGCATTTACAGCAAGTGTGGCAACAGTTTTTATGCAGCAAATACGGCGTACTGACACAAAACGGTTTAATTGACGAAATAGTATGTGTGGATATAGGCCGCTTGCTGGTAGACGATATTACTGAATTGCGCACTAAAGGAAGTTTAAACCAGCAAGAGCGGACGCAGCTTCACCCCGCGATGAAATTACTCAATAAAGCATTGGGCCACGGTGCCGATCACGAAAAACAACACACATTACGCGCCCGTTACATAGATGCACTTATTTTAAAGTACGATTTATCGATTAAATAAAATGGCTGAGGTTTTAATACGAGGTGGGTATTTAAAAGACTAAGTAACGCAAATGGCGATGTATGTTTACGCCGCCACTGAATTTTACTCATTAACCAATATTAAGAGTGCTTTTTACTAGCCGATGGTGTTGTACACATCAATATTACTGCTTGTTACAAGCCCGGTAACTTGGGTACCAAATGCTTTGTAGTGAGGCTCTTGTTTATGAGCTTCAAAGTGTTCTTGCGACGCCCATTGCTCACTTACAAGGTACTCGGTATTGTCTGAGTCACGTTTAACCGACAACTCATAACGCAAACAACCCACTTCTTGACGTGAATACTTTTGCAGATTTTCGAGCGCAGTTAAAACAACCTCTGCGTCGATATTTTTGCTCGCTATAGTGGCAATTACCGTTAACATGCGGAGTCCTTTTAAAAAAATAAAGGTGCAGCTTTGCTACACCTAATGTTGTTTTGCGTATTTTATTACTGATCCCACTGCGGCGCAAAATCAGGCGTTGCTTGGCGGTCGCCACAATCAAGTCCGTCAATACGAGCAATGTCTTCAGCGTCTAATTTAACATGGTCATTAAAGTTATCTTCTAAGTTTTTACGCTTAGTTGACGATGGAATAGTGGTCATGCCGTTGGCATTAATCCATGCAATAACTACTTGCGCTGGCGATGCCTCATGCTTATTAGCAATATCTATAATAGTTTGATCTTTAAGTACTTTACCAACTACAAATGGCATATACGCTGTAACGTGAATATCGTGCTGGGCACAAAAAGCGCGTAGCTTAGTATTGGTTAAATACGGATGCACCTCAACTTGGTTAGTAAATATTTCTCGCGAATCAAGTGTTTGCATTGCTTCGTTTAAGTTGGCAATAGTAAAATTAGATACGCCAATATGTTTTGTTAAACCAAGCTGCTTAGCTTTTAAAAGCTCCGTTAGGTACTCACTCATTGGTTCATCATTTGAAGGCGCTGGCCAATGAATAAGCAGTAGATCGACAGAGTCTACTTGTAATTTCTCAAGTGACTTTTCAACGCTGGCAATAAAGTCAGTTTTGTTAAGCTTGTTGTTCCACACTTTGGTGGTTAAAAATATTTCGCTGCGCGGAATGTTACTATCTTTTATAGCTTGGCCTACTTGCTCTTCGTTACCATAAATTTGCGCAGTATCAATATGACGAAACCCCACTTCTAACGCCATTTTTACTGAATTGTAGGCGGTATCGCCTTCTAAACGGAATGTTCCCATGCCTAAATCTGGCATTTCTATTACACGTTGTGTCATGGCTCTGTCCTTATAAAATAATCGGTTAAAAATACAAACTGTTTAAAGTTTTACGAAATACACCTTTTACTTCTTTTGTGTTGTCACCTAAAAATTATGACCTCAATACAGGTAATGAGGTCATAAATTTAAGTTTCAACCTTAGCAGAATACTTTATGCTTGTTTCACTTCTCGCTTATCAAGCATGCCACTGTAACGAGTTACTACTAATGCTAGAGCACAAATTGCTGCGCCAATCCAAGCGGTATCTTGAAGTGACATGCCCTCTACTACACTGCCACCAATAATTGAGCCCAATGCGATACCAATATTAAACGCTGCTATGTTTAAGCCCGATGCGACATCTACCGCATTAGGAGTATGCTTTTGCGCCTGTTTTACGACATAAAGCTGTAAGCCTGGTACGTTACCAAACGCAAATGCACCCCATACTAAAATAGTCAGTACGGCCGCTACTTTTGATTCCATCGTAAAAGTAAAAGCCAATAAAATAATTGTCAGCGCGCTAAATATAATACTCAGTGCGCTAATTGGGCCGCGTTTATCAGCCAGTTTTCCGCCCCAAATATTACCAATGGCTACCGATACACCGTAAACCAGCATAATTAAACCAATCGCTGAAGGAGCAAAACCTGTTTCTTGCTCTAAAATAGGTGCTAAGTAAGTAAACGCAGTGAACGTGCCGCCGTAACCTAAAATTGTCATTAAATATACGAGTAATAAGCGCGGCTTAACAATAACCTGAAGCTGCTCTTTAAACGTTGCCGGAATAGACTGTTTTAAGTTTTTTGGTACTAAAATAGCGCTGCCAATTAAAGCGATTAAACCCAGTACCGACACCACTAAAAACGTTGCTCGCCAGCCAAAGTGTTGGCCAATCCAAGTGCCTAGTGGCACACCCGTCACTAGCGCTACAGTAAGTCCGGTAAACATAATAGCAATAGCACTGGCTTCTTTATCTTTACTTACTAAGCTTGTGGCAATCATTGAGCCAATTGAGAAAAACACCCCGTGAGCCAAGCCTGTTAAAATACGCGCTAGTATTAATGTTTCGTAACTAGGCGCTTGCCATGCAAGTAAGTTACCTAAAACAAATAAGCCCATTAAGCTTATTAGTACAATTTTACGGTTCCAACGCCCAGTTAGTGCGGTCAGTACTGGTGCACCAATGGCAACCCCTACTGCATATAAACTAACTAGCAAACCAGCTGAAGGTAGGCTTACGCCTAAATCGTTTGCAATAGTAGGCACTAATCCCACTATTACGAACTCGGTTGTTCCTATTGCAAATGCGCTTAAGGTGAGCGCCCACAAAGCCAATGGCATAATTAAATCCTCATTATTAGTTAAGACTTACAGTTTGACTAAAAATGTGTTTGCAAAAAATAGCATTAGTGACAAAATACTTTTGTAATTAATGCAAAAGTAAGGTGCTCACGTATGGCTCAGCATGCAAAAACCGAAGACTTAGAAATGTTTTTAACGGTAGTAGATAGCGGAAGTTTTTCAGCAGCAGCTAATTTGCTTGATCAGCAAGTAGCAAAAGTGTCGCGGGCCGTGTCCCGCCTTGAAAACACGTTACAATGTACATTACTAAATAGGACCACTCGCCGATTAGAACTAACCGAAGAGGGCCATACCTTTATTAAATATGCTCGCGATGGCTTAAACACTTTACAAACCGGCGAAGAAGCAATAAAGCTTTTAAAACAAGCCCCTAGTGGCAAATTACGTATTGATGCAGCCAGCCCCTTTGTACTACACCAATTGGTACCTTTAATTGCTGAATTTAATAAGCAATACCCCCACATTACGCTTGATATAACCTCCCACGACAGCATTATTGACTTGCTCGAACATAAAACCGACTTAGCAATTCGTATAGGCGAGTTAAAAGACTCCAACCTACATGCAAAAAAGCTCGGCGTAAGTAAATTGCATTTAGTTGCAAGCCCTAGTTACCTTAAACATACACCGACTATTTCGCACACCAGCGACTTAAACCAGCATAAACTCATTGGTTTTACCGACTCGCCCAAACTTAATAACTGGCCGCTAAAATCGCCCACAGCTTTAAATTTTGGCTTAACCGCCAGTAGCGGCGAGACTGTACGCCAGCTATGCTTGGCAAACCAAGGGGTGGCGCTGCTTTCGCACTTTATGATTGGTGGTGATTTAAAATCAGGCAAGCTAATAGAAATACTGCCAGGGAGTATTAACACGCCAAACAACCGCGAAATTGTGCAAGCGGTGTATTACAAAAACAGTGCTGTATCGTCGCGTATAATGGCCTTTTTAGACTTTATAAAACCACTGCTGAAATTGTAAGTGACGTTTTTATACCAAACGCTTAATTAAGTAATCTATATTGAGGCTGGGAAAACGTGTTGATAGCTAGGCAAAAAATTGGCTATTTCGTTGTTCTCAGCAATTGCTCCTGCATCCTTATAATCGTAAATTAAAATTTTTTAACGCAGGTAGCGACACGTTTAGCCCCGCAATATGATTAAGTATTATTGTGGATTGGTTTTAAGCCCAAGGGCAGTATAACTAACTCCCTAAATAAAAAGGAATAAAATGGACTCGTTAACGCAGGTAGTTTTAGGTAGCGCAGTAGGTTACGCCGTATTAGGTAATAAAATTGGCCGAAAAGCCGCTTTATGGGGTGCTGCTTTAGGTACTTTACCCGACTTAGATGTTTTTATTCCTTATGGCGGGCCAGTGGAGGCATTTACTTATCATCGCGGTTTTAGCCATTCGTTTATTGTGCACTTATTAATTAGTCCCCTTATTGTTTGGCTTATTTTAAAAATACACTCCGGTATGCAAATACATAAAGCCCGCTGGTTTTGGCTGGTATTTTTATGTTTATCGACCCATGCATTACTCGATAGCTTTACAGTATATGGTACGCAATTAATCTGGCCGCTTAGCGAGCACCCTTTTGCTATTTCAAATATATTTATAATCGATCCCCTGTACACCTTGCCGTTATTGTTGGCCTTTCTGTGCACTTTAATACCTAAAATACATACACCGCGCATGTATAAAATTAACGCCGCTATGCTTGTGCTCAGTAGCCTTTATTTATGTAGCTCTCTTATTTTAAAAGTAATAATTAACAATAAAATAGACGCCGCGTTTGCACATAAACACATACACATTAATAACTATGTAAGCAACCCCGCCCCGCTTACAACCTTGCTATGGCGAGTTGTTTCAATGTCTGATGGGCAATATTACATAAGTTATGCCTCGGTATTTGACTCCCCTGAAGAGGTTACAATAAACCGCTATAACACAAGCCCCGCTTTACTAAACGATATTAAAAATGAATGGGGCGTACAACGCTTACAATGGTTTACTAAAGGTTTTTATAGCGTGAAAGAGCAGCAAAATAAAATTGTTTTATCTGACTTACGTATGGGCATGGAGTGTTATTACGTATTTAATTTTGCAGTTGGTGAAAAAACCAACAAAGGAGTGCAGGTAAGCAACTTTGAAAAACTAAATCAGCGCTCAAATTTAAGTAGCCTAAGTAAAGTGTGGGATAGAATTTGGAACCCTGATGTCAGTTTAGCCCCGCCCTATGCAGACAAAAACTGTATGAAAACGCCTTAACACTCTGATTATAATTGCATTTATTAATCTGAGCTGTGGTTATAATATTTAAGTTTGCTTTCGCTAGCTAAAAATTTTATGTGAAACAAAACAAATTAGCAGCTTGAGATGATTTTATTATCCAAAGCTCAGGTTGGTGGTTAATTAATAAGGCGCAGCTAAGTGAATGTTTAACCAGCGCCTAAGTATTAATTTTGGTGCTCGTATTGTCCGCGGTATACCTCAAACACTTTTAAAACAGTGTGCTGTTCTTTATTTAGATTATCAAACCAATCGTCAAATAGTTCGTCGTTATCTTGCTCACTTAACGCCATATATTGTGCTAATAGCTCAATAATATCGTTGTGTGTACAGTCTATTGGATTAATTTGCTCAGATAAGACTGTGTGATCGCGCTCTCTAAGGGTTTCCATCACCCCTTGGTCTATTTGTTCTTGTTGTGCTGAGTCGCTCATAGCTTACCTCTAAACCGTAAAAAATTTTCTTGTTAACACTTTTTATATAGTTATAACAGCCTAAAAACTAATAGCCAGTATTTTTGGTTTAAGTGGTTATTTTTTGAATTGTTTGCGCAATTAGCCAGCAAAAATGTCAGTAAATGAGAGTAAAAATCATTTGCACAAATGCCGTAAACGCGATAACCTATAGTTATATTATCACATAACAACTTGAGGCGTATTATGAAACCTAATATCCATCCAGATTACAACGTGGTTGCTTTTCACGATACAGCTGCCGATAGCTACTTCATTATTGGCTCAACCATTAAAACAGACCGCACAATTGAGCTTGAAGGGAAAACGTATCCGTATGTGCCTATTGATGTGTCTAGCGACTCGCACCCATTTTATACTGGTAAGCAAAAAACAGTGGCTAGTGACGGACGTGTCGCGCAGTTTAACCGTCGCTTTAAAAACTTATCTACTGCCAAAAAAGGTGAGTAATGAAAGTATTAAGCTCGCTTAAAAGCGCTAAGCAACGACCAGGATGTCAAATAGTGAAGCGAAAAGGACGTGTTTTTGTAATATGTAAAGACAATCCACGTTTTAAAGCAGTACAAGGAATGAAGAAAAAATAACACTAATTCCGTGAAGTATACGGGTAAACGATACATGTTTACCCGTATTTTTTATTTAACAACTACAGAAAACTCAGGTTGGGCCTGAATCACTTTTTTAACAGTACACGTATTAACCGCAGCAATAAGTGCTTTTTTATATTTTTGAGGAAAGCCATCTGGTAAATTAATTTCGATAGAAAATAATTTTTTACCTTCTTCATCTACGTTTTCATTATTTTGCGTAAGCGTCATCCCTTGTGTAGAGATATCGCGTTGCTCACAAAATTTACGTGCATAAAACCCAGCACATAGCACCATGCTTACTAAGAAGTAGTCAAACGGTTCTGGGTGTTCGGCACCGCCACCAGCATTAATACTTTGATCGCTTATTACTTCAAGGTCGCCAAATTTTGCACTTTGTTTTTGACCCTCTAACAATGACACTGAAATTTCCATTACTATTCCTTAATTAATCTGCACCCTAGATAAGAGCTTTACTAAAATATTGAAAAATGAGCATTCAAACTACTTAATCTGCAGCTATACATTTTATTAAAACATCACAAATCTGCGCATCAATAATGCGCTACTGCGAAAAAGTTAACCTAGGTAGCGCTGAAATAACTGCTCGACATTAATTTACAAAAAAGCTGAGGTTAATTACCAAACAATAAGTCAAAAAAACCTGGAGGCTCGTGCAACTCATGATACTTCTTGCGTAAATCATCTATATTTTTAAGGGCTGGCTTTGCTGCATCAAGCCCGCGCTCATTCGCTAATTTTTTTGCCAACTTTGCTTGCGCAATAACTTTATCTAGCCCTTGTAGCGACATTTGTGCTTCTTTATGAAAGGTCGCTTTTTTACTGGTTTCAACCAAAGTAATAAACTTATCTATGGCGGTATTAAAGCCACCTATACCTACTGCTTGCACCGCATTTTTATAAGCAAGGCCTGTATTTTTCATATTAACTTCGAGATCAACTTCTTGCTCTGAAATGGCCGCAGTACTAAATAAAAAAGTAAAAATTAAAACTAAAAACTTCATGGTAAAACCTATTTATAAAAAACAGTGTAAGTGTATCAAGTTTACGTAATAAAGTAACTCAAGGCGCATAGGAAGCTAGGTAACTGTAAAGGGGCTTTACAATAAACGAGTAAGTAACAAGTATTACCTTTATAAATGTAACTAAACAGTAAACAAAAATAATACACCTTAAAAACACACCCCATAAAAGGGACAATATAAATTAGCACCGCCTAATAAAAACTCAAAAATCTCAATATAAACACATGAATTACCTATATTAAATACGATTTAAAAACAGTGACAACAATTTCAATTAGAAGAATAATCTTTTTTTAAAACAAAGGTTAAGCATGTTTTTTTCATTTAATTAACACTGTGTTTGGGCTTATTTTATTGTGATTTCAGCGAAAAATAGTTGTTCCCATATATATCCATGTTAATTGTTAATGTGCAATGTAAATAATAAATAAACAGCTCGTAGTAATTAATACACATTGCACAAGAGCTGTACCTAAAATCACAAGTAATCATCTAGGGAATTTCAATGAAAACGTTTAATATAGTCTCTCACAGTATTAAAGCTGCACTTTGTCTCTCAACTGCAGGTTTAGCATTTTCATCATTAGCGGCAGAAGAGGATGAAAAAAAATTAGAAAGAATAGAAGTAACAGGTTCTAAGATCAGCCGTGTAGGCGCAATAGCCCCAGCCCCTGTTACCGTTATCTCTGGCGAAGATCTTATTAACACCGGCGCAGTTAATATTGGTGAAGCCTTAAACAAATTACCAGCGTTAGGTAATACATACTCACTTGCAAACTCAGGCAGGTTCATTGGTACTGCCGGTTTAAACATTCTTGATTTACGTAATATGGGTACAGACCGTACCTTAGTACTTGTTAATGGTAAGCGCCATGTTTCAAGTTCTGCGGGCTCTCAATCAGTCGATACGAATACTATTCCAAGTGTATGGGTTGAGCGCGTTGAAATAGTTACCGGTGGTGCATCGGCCGTTTATGGTGCGGATGCGGTAACGGGCGTAGTTAACTTTATCTTAAAAGACAACATTGAAGGCTTAAACGTAAGTGTGACTAAAGGGGTTTCTGATCTAAGTGATTATAACAACGAAAAAGCCACTTTTTCATATGGTAAAAACTTTGATAATGGCCGCGGTAACGCAGCATTTGCAGTTGAATACTCTGGTCAAGACTCATTAAACGCACTTGATCACCCGTGGACAGACGGCTCTTACTCAAGTTTACGCAACCAAGCACAAACTGATGCTAATAAAGATGACCCAAACTTTCCTGATAAAATTTACACACCAAATGCAGGCTACTATGCAATTAATAACGCAGGCGTATTTAGCGTAGGTAACGGCTATGTAAATACGTTTAATCCAGATGGAACACAGCGTGATATTTATATTGGTGACAATGTTGATGGACTACTGTGTGCCGATTGTGACTCGTTTAACCTTGCACAATTTGATGAAATACAACCTGAATTTGAAAGATACAATGTTAATTTCAAAGTCAACTATGACGTAACAGAAGACTTAAATGCTTATTTTGAAGCAAAATACGTCAACAGTGAAGGTGAAAGCATTGGTCAACCAGCATTCTTCTTTGGCGATCCTAGAAATACAATCAGTATAGATAACCCATACTTAGATGACAGCGTCAGAACATTAATGGAAGAGGCTAATGATGGTGAAGGCGTCGACTCGATTAATGTTTTACGTATGATGACAGATTTAGGTCGTCGTATCGAAAATAACACGCGTGAAACCACGCGCTTTGTAGCGGGTTTAAAAGGAACAGTTTTAGAAGATTGGGATCTAGATGCTTCAGTGGTTCGTGGTAAAACCGAACTTGAGCGTGTAAATGGCGCTAATATGATTTTAGATAACTATTCTTTCGCGCTTGATGCAATTGAAGATGACGAAGGCAACATTGTATGTCGTAGTGAAGCTGCACGTGCTGACGGCTGTGTGCCTGTAAACATTATGGGTTTTGGCGCACCTAGCCAAGAAGCCATTGATTATATTAATACCGTATCGACCGGTACTTCTGAAATCACACAAACAGTGGTTTCAGCTTCACTGGCAAATGGTGCACTTTTTGAAGTGCCGGCAGGTTACGTTGGTATGGCATTTGGTGTTGAATACCGTAAAGAAGAAAGTGAAACAATTGAACCTGATAACGCTGAGGGGACTTTCTTCAATGCTTTAGGTGAGGATAAGGGCGAATTTGATGTAAATGAAGTTTTTGCTGAGGCCACTATTCCTTTAGTCTCTGACCTTCCTTTTGTTCAAGATTTAGTACTGGATGCAGCTGTGCGTTACGCTGATTACAGCACTATTGGTGATGCAACAAGCTGGAAGCTTGGCTTAGATTGGACTGTTAATGACCAAGTACGCTTGCGATTTACACAGTCAGAAGCACTAAGAGCGCCTAATATTGGTGAAATTTTTGGCGCACCTAGCCAAACTTTCTATAACGTAGATGATCCTTGTTTAGCCGATAACTTAAATGATTTACAAAATAGCGACACTCGCCGTGCTAACTGTGCTGCGCTTGGTGTACCAGTTGGCTTTGAATCAGACTACGATTCACAAACACTTGAAGGCTTACAAAGTGGTAACCGTGATGTTAAAGGTGAAGAATCAACAAGTACAACGATAGGTTTAGTGTACCAGCCTGATTTCATTGAAAATGCAGTATTAACGCTAGATTACTGGAAAATAGAACTAGAAGATGCGATTTCTACAATTGCATCTCAAGAAATTCTGGATCGCTGTGTCGACAGCACTTCAGGTATTGAAAATCAATACTGTGATTTAATAACGCGTGATGCAAACAGTGAAATTACGCTAATTCAAAACTCAGTTCTAAACGTATCAGGCCAAGAAGCTTCTGGTATTGATTTTGAACTTGCTTATGACTTTGATGCCCTTGAGGGTAGCTTTGCAACCCGTTTAATTGGTACTTACTTAATTGAACGTAAAGAGTTCCCATTCCAAGATGAACCAGAAGAGTTCATTGAATATGCGGGTACAACTGGCGAAGCTGAGTGGCAAGCTAACATTAATATAGAGTATAGCTACGAGCGTTTCTACACCTCTTTAAGCACTCGCTATATTGAACAAGTGAGCTTATACACAGAGCAAGAACTTGAAGACAACCCTAACCCTAGTAGCTTAATGAACTATGGCACTTATATTATTTCAGATATAACAGTAGGTTATAACTTTGATAATGGCATGGGTGTTAAATTAGGCGTAGATAACGTATTTAACAGAGAGCTTCCATACGGTACACGTGGTACAGGTAGTGGTAGTGCAAGTTACGATAATATTGGCCGTTTTGGCTATGTAAACTTATCATACGATTTTTAGTTTTTAACCCTCCCTAGAAAGGCCCTTAATTGGGCCTTTTTTATTTTTTTAGATGAAATTTACTCAATTTATTGTTTTTAGAAACATATAACTGTTTCATCATGTTACTTTTTCGGGGCCAACTGACACAAAGTAATTACATTAAAAACACATTAAAGCTCACTTTCAACTCAGCAGTTCAATTTACGAGCAAAACATAGTTAAGCCCCACGCCAACTTCAAAGCCATTAAAAGATTAAAAAACAAACCAATAAATCAACCAAACGTAAACACACCTGTAAAACAACAACAAATGTAACACTAAGCCCTTTCAACCCTCATTACCATTAACAAAACCCGAGTGATTTATTGTTGCGTTAATACTAACAAGCGGCAACTTTAGACAATTTAATAAAGAGTTAACTTACTGAAAAAGCGAAAATTACGACGCTTCTATTCATTGTTTCAGCATGCAATAATCGCCGGCCCTATAACAAAAGTTATAGGGCTTAGGCTAAATGCACTGTGTATTTAGCTAAAAGATAATGTATTTAATTATTATAAAATCTCCTTTGGGAAACACATGAAACGTCATAATTTACTTTCTACTAGCATTAAATGTGCATTGATTACTGCTGCTGCAACAGCGAGTAATTCTGTGCTTGCACAAGATGAGCAAGCGACAAAAATCGAACGCGTTGAAGTAACGGGTTCGCGTATTTTACGTGAAGGCGCTATTGCGCCGGCACCAGTAACAGTTATAAGCGGCGAGCAGCTAATTAATACTGGCGCTGTAAACATTGGTGAAGCGCTAAACAACTTACCAGCACTTGGCAATACATATTCAATGGCTAACTCAGGCCGCTTTATTGGTACAGCTGGTTTAAACATTCTTGATTTACGTAACATGGGTACCGACCGTACCTTAGTACTTGTAAACGGTAAACGCCACGTATCTAGCTCAGCGGGCTCTCAAGCTGTTGATACAAATACTATTCCGAGCGTCTGGGTTGAGCGAGTAGAAATTATTACTGGTGGTGCATCAGCTGTATACGGTGCTGATGCGGTTACAGGTGTTGTCAACTTTATATTAAAAGACAACATTGAAGGTATGGATTTTAGCGTTACCCGTGGTTTTGCCGATTTAAACAGCTACAACAACGAAAAAGCAACGTTCTCGTACGGCTCTAATTTTGATAACGACCGTGGTAATGCCGCTTTTGCTATTGAGTACTCAGGCCAAGATTCATTAAATGCACTTGACCACCCTTGGACTAGCACATCTTTTAGCAGCTTACCTAACCAAGCCCAAACGGATGAGAACAAAAATAGTGCTGACTTTCCTGATGATATTTTAACACCTAATGCGGGTTATTTCGCCATCAATGATGCAGGTGTTTATGCACTTGAAGATCCAAGTAAATTTATTAATAGCTTTAACCCGGATAGCAGTGCTCGTGACTTATACATAGGCAATAACGCGGATCCATATTCATGTGCAGAATGTGACTTTTTTAACCTAGGCCAATTTGAAGAAATACAACCTGAGTTTGAGCGTTACAACGTAAACTTTAAAGTTAACTACGATGTTACCGACGATTTAAACGTCTACTTTGATGCAAAATACGTAAATAGCCAAGGCGAAAGCATAGGTCAACCTGCGTTTTTCTTTTTTGACAGCGACAACAGCATTAAAATTGATAACCCTTACCTAGACCCAGATATCAAAGCGCGAATGCAAGAGGAAGGCGTTGATTCAATCATGGTTAACCGCATGATGAGTGACCTTGGCCGCCGCGTTGAAAATAATACCCGTGAAACAACGCGTTTTGTTACAGGCTTAAAAGGAACTGTGTTTGAAGACTGGGAATTAGATACATCAGTTGTGTATGGTCAAACTGACTTAGAGCGCGAAAATGGCGCTAATATGATTTTAGCCAACTACTTTAATGCCCTTGATGCCGTTGAAGATGCAGATGGCAACATCGTATGTCGCAGCGCTGCTGCACAAGCTGATGGCTGTGTACCGGTAAACATTATGGGTTTTGGCGCACCATCTCAGCAAGCGATTGATTACATAAATACGGTATCTGTAGGTACGTCAACTATTAAGCAAACCGTGGTTTCTGGTTCACTTGCCAATGGCGCTATATTTGAATTACCAGCAGGTTATGTAGGTGTTGCATTTGGTGCTGAATACCGTAAAGAAGAAAGCGAAACAAAAGAGCCAGATAACGCAGAAGGTACATTTTTTAACGCTTTAGGCGAAGATAAAGGCTCGTTTAATGTGCGCGAAGTATTTTTTGAAGCAACTATGCCTATTTTAACTGACTTACCGCTTATTCAAGATTTAGTATTTGATACCGCAGTACGTCATGCTGATTACAGCACAATTGGCGAAGCAACTAGCTGGAAACTAGGCCTTGATTGGACTGTTAACGATGAACTACGTGTGCGTGTAACGCAATCTGCAGCACTTCGTGCGCCTAACATAAGTGAAGTATTTGGTGCAGCAAGCCAAACTTTCTACAACGTAGAAGACCCGTGCCGCGCTGAAAACATAGCTAATTTATCAAATGCAGCAACACGCACTGCAAACTGTGCTGCATTAGGTGTTGCAAGTGACTTTAACTCAGGTTACGACTCAGCCTCTTTAGATGGCTTAACAAGCGGTAACCGTGATGTTAAAGGTGAAGAGTCTACAAGTACAACGGTTGGTATTGTTTATCAACCAGAGTTTTTAGAAAACGCTGTGCTTACTATAGATTACTGGGAAATTGATCTAGAAAATGCAATTGACACAATCGACGCACAAGAAATTCTTGACCGCTGTGTTGATAGCACAACAGGTATAGACAATCAGTACTGTAATTTAATTACACGTAATGCCAGTGGTGAAATTTCGCTGATTCAAAACTCAGTACTTAACGTAGCTGGTCAAAAGGCGTCTGGTGTTGATTTTGAACTAGGCTATGACTTTGATGCGCTAGAAGGTAGCTTTAAAACACGTTTAATTGGTACTTACCTTATTGAACGCAAAGATTACCCGTTCCAGGATGATCCTAGTTCATATATTGAGTACGCAGGTACAACCGGCGAAGCGAAATGGCAGACTAACCTATCGGTTAGCTACGTAATGGATAACTTTTATTCAACGGTTGAAACACGCTTTATCAGCGAAGTTGATTTATACACAAATGTAGAGCTTGCGAGTAACTCGAACCCAAGTAACCAAATGTCTTACGGTAAATACTTTATTACCGATATGACAGTGGGTTACAACTTCGATAGCGGCTTAGGCGTTAAAGTAGGTGTTGATAACCTATTTAATCGTAAACTTCCGTACGGTACACGCGGGACAGGCGAAAACAGCGCAAGTTACGATAACATTGGCCGCTTTGGCTACATTAACTTAAGCTACAGCTTATAATTAGTAACAACGTTTATTAATTAAGTTAAAGGCTCGCACTGCGAGCCTTTTTATACCAATGAGCTTAATTAAGTGATCTATTTTGCAAATTGGTATGACTGCACTTTATTTAATATTACTTAACCATACACTTTGATAAGGCTCTAGCTCTATAGTGAGTTGATCCTCGGTAATTGTTTCATTAGCCACTAAATCAAACCACTGCTGGGTGTTAATTAAGTTTAAATCTGCAAGGGTAAGTACTTGTGGTTTATCACTTATGTTATAAACGCAAAATATACTTTGGCGCCTGTCTATACTTTGCCGCCAAAAACCAAATAATCCCCCCGCTAAGTGCAGCGTAAATTGCGTGGCATTAGGATGAAATGCACTTTGTTTTTTTCGAATACCTAATAAATGCTTAATACCATTAAACACTTTGTGATGATGGCTATATTTATCACCTAAAGCCGATAATAGTTTTGACTCTTGCCAACGATGACGGTTAATTGCACGGTTATGCTGTGAGTTTTCAAAGCGTTCGTAATCGTTCGTTGTGCCAAGCAAGCTATGAATATAAAGTCCAGGGATCCCTTCAAGCGCAAACATAATGGCGTGTGCACACATAAATCGCTCAAGGCCAAACTTATCTTGTCCATTGTGCGTGCCTTGTAATGCATCAAAAAGTGCAATATTTAGTTCATACGGTGTGTGCGTACCATCGTTACTGGTGCGCATTGATACACGCCCACCAAATTGCATAGACGTACTCACCAATGACGCCACTTCGCTTGGTTGTAACAAGCCTTCTATTGGCCTAAGTCCAATGCCATCGTGCGAGGCAATAAAGTTAAAGTATGTGGTGCCGTTTTGCGCAGGCGGCATACTCATCATCCAGTGCTTAATGGCCGTGCTATCTCCACTGAGTAATGTATGCAGTAATAAAGGCGGTAAGGCAAAGTTATAAATACTGTGGGCTTCGTTGGCGTTACCAAAGTAAGAGAGGTTTTCTTGGTTTGGTATGTTTGTTTCGGTAATTATGACAACGCTTGGCTCAGTATGCTCTATAAGGGTGCGAATAAGCCTAACTGCTTCATGCGTTTGCGGTAAATTAATGCAATTTGTATTGAGCTGTTTCCATAAAAATGCAACCGCATCTAGCCTAAACAAGCGTACGCCGTTATCTAAATAATGGCGAATAATACTTATAAACTCTTTTAAAACTGCCGGGTTACCAAAATCAAAATCAACTTGGTCGTGGCTAAACGTACACCATACATGTTTTTCGCCGCTTGGCGTGGTTACCGTATTTAATAACGGTGAGGTACGTGGGCGTACTACATTAGATAAATCATCGGTTAAACTTGCCGTTTTAAAGTAATCTTTGCCGGGGTCTAAATCGTTTAAAAAGTTTTCAAACCATACACTTCGGCTAGAGCAGTGATTAATCACTAAATCTGCCATTAGCTTTACATCTTTGGCAATATTTTTTATATCTTGCCAATCTCCTAGCGATTCATTTACTTGCACGTAGTTCATTACCGCAAAGCCTTCATCAGAGCTATACGGGTAAAATGGCAATATATGCAAAGCATTAAGCTGCATATCGCACTGCTCTTTTATAAACCGGTGCAAGGTTTTAAGCGGTGCTTCTACCGGTTTTGCAACAGCTTGGTCTCCCTCATCGTGCTTAATAATAGAGTCGCCATAGGCTATTAGTATAATATCTTGCTCGTCCCAGCGGTTAGTATGGGGTGTGGGGTCGCGCAGCGGGCTGTCGCCTAAAATTATAGTTATAAGCTGCTCAGCCAGCTCTGTAATACTTAAGGGCAGTTCAACATCTTTATAAATAATATGTAGATGTTGCTCTACCCGCTGTAAAAATAATTCGCTTACTGTATTCACACGCGCCCCTTATTATTGTTTTATTTATTCACTAAATTCTTTATTATCAAGATCAACCGCTTCTCTTAAGCGCTCAAAAACATCTGGCATGGCAGATACAACACGGTTCCAACTTGGCACAAATGGCGCTTCCATTGGGTTATCTAAAAAGTGCTGACCTGCTTCCATAACATTTTTGGCAAACATTTCTACGGCTTTTTCTTCTTGGTGCACATCTAAGGTTAAACCATTCATCAGTGCATCGTTATGATACGTTTCTATAAAGTCTAAACCAATACGGTAGTAAGTTGCTTTTAAAGAACGAATTGTTTCGCTGGTAAATGTAACCCCTTGAGTGGCTAATTTTCTAAATAGTGCCTTGGTTATATCTATCGACATTTTAGATAAACCGGCGTTTTGGTCATCAAGAGAAAGTTCCTGATGCTTATGATCGTAGTTATCAGCAATATCAACTTGGCATAAGCGATTATGCGAATAATTACGGTACATTTCACTTAGTACGCCAATTTCAAGGCCCCAATCACTCGGAATACGAATATCGTTTAGCACATCACGTCTAAACGAAAACTCCCCTGCTAACGGGTATCTAAAGGTATCCATGTACTCAAGGTAGTCGGTATTGCCTAAAATAGTTTTGAACGAGCGTAATAACGGCGTTACTAATAACCGCGATACTCGGCCATTAATTTTGCCGTTTGCAGTACGTGGGTAAAAGCCTTTACAGAATTCATAATTAAAACGAGGGTGCGCTACAGGGTAAATTAAGCGCGCTAACAAACCTCTGTCGTAAGTTAATATATCGCAGTCGTGCAGTGCTATCGACTCTACCTCTGAGGTGGCCAATTTATAACCCATGCAATACCACACGTTTCTGCCTTTACCAAGTTCACGCGGTGCAACGCCTAGCTCTTGTAATTCTTTATCAAGCGCTTGCAAACGAGGACCATCGTTCCAAAGCACTTTGTGGTTTTGGTTAAGCTCTTTAAAAAAGCCTAAAGCATGGCGATATTGTGACTCGTCTGCCCTGTCTAAACCTATGGTAATTTGCGATAAATAAGGAACCTCTCTGAGTTCTTTTACAATGTTTTGCAGCGCTGGGCCTTCAAGCTCACTAAACAACGAAGGGAGTATTAACCCCATTGGACGTTGTTTACTAAAACTAATTAGCTCTTCTTCAAGCGCTTCTACTGGTCTATCGGCGATATTATGTAAGGTTGTAATGATGCCATTTTGATAAAAATCAGCCATGTGATTTTCGCTCCTCAATAGTATTTAAAATGCTGCTAATACAAGGCAATGTGGTTATTTCTTCAATCCAACCCAGTGGAGCGGGCGATTGGGAATAACGCGCCTTGTTATGTGTTAACTTAACCGGCTTTTTACTGCTTGGGTTATGTATGATAATGGCGATATCAGCTTGCTCTAGCATCTGCTTATCGTTGTCACTATCACCTAGTGCAATTACAGTGAGAGGCTTTCTAAAATGTTGTGAAATTTGTTTAACTAACCACTGCTGTGCAGCGCTTTTATCGGTGTTTTTAGCAATATGTATAAACCGCCCGCCTATTTTTATTTCGTAGCCGAGTGCTTTAACATCGTTTACAAACGCATTAAGTAATTCATCGCTGCCGTGCCAATAAAGTGGGTCTGAAAAATCGCGTGTTTGAGCGCGCCTTGCATGCGCTTCATCAAGCCCGGTGAGGGATGATATTTGCTCGCTCGACAAATCACTAAATAACTTATAATGCGATTTATATTCGCTGCTTAAGGAGTCTAAATCACTAAGTAAGTTAGATAAGGGTGATGCAAATGCATAACACCAATACGCCCCTACTTGTGTGCAGCCAATGGGTTTAAGCTCAAAATAATCTACGGGTAAATAAGCAGCCGCGCCATTTTCAACAATAAAAGGCTGTTGAATATTCAGCTCGTTTTTAAGTTCAACCACTTCGCAAAATGTTTTACTCGTATTAAACACCACAGGAATGTGGGCTGCTTGTAAATCTTGCAGCAAGCTACTGATATTTTTAGTGTTGTAATCGGCGTGATCGAGTAACGTGCCATCTAAGTCGGTAAATATAATAGGTTGCAGCGTATCGTCGCTGGTTAAGTGCATAGCACTAATATCGCGATTACTATCAAGCTCTATAAGGGCGTTAGCTTTAGCGCTTAGGGTGTTTAAGTTTTCGCGAGTAATACGCTCAAAATGAGAAATAAAGTGCACCAGTTGCTCATCACTCATGGTGCCATCACCCTCGCCTTTAGTGGCAATAAGCTTTTGTTCTTGCTCTTGTCGCCACTTAAATACATCTTCAAAGCTCGGCGCTTTGAGCATCACCGTGTAATCTATTTTACTAAACACACTTTTGTATTCATTTGCTAGGCAACTGTTTACACAACGGCGCCACACGCCTTCTTTATCGTGCTGTGTTTCTAACTCGTTTATAGGCTCACTTAAAGAAAATAACGGTTGTGGCTCACTGCCTACACACCAGCCTTCTAAAATAATAATATCAATGGGTTTATTGTTACATTGCCATGTTTGCTCGGGGCTGCAATCGTCGTGATGCTTGTCAAATTTAGGCAAAGGCACGCCAACCTCTTTTGCAAGTAACCGGCTTATGGTGGTATTCATTAACCCTACATCGTGGGTGCCAGGCACACCACGGGTGGCAAATAATGGGTGTACGTCTTTGGCAAGTCCTTGGCGGTGCGCTTTAGATAAGTAAAAATCGTCAATAGAAAGCGCGACACTGGTAAACGGCGTGTTGTTACTAAACCAAGTAACTAAAAAATCTGCGAGGGTGGTTTTTCCTGAACCTTGGCAACCATTTATGGCGACAAAAATAGGGGTGTTATTTTTTTTTGATTCTAGAATATCGTGTGCAAGCGGGATAAAAAATTGCTCACTAAGGTACTGATACTTTAAAGGCAATTGGTGCTTTGCTAAAAATGGGGTTATATCCACAATACTGGCCTCTGACATAGTAACTCCTTATATTATGAAGTAACAAATGCAGGTACTAGACCACTATTATTTTTATTTAATTATTAGTAGGTTACAAAAATAGCGCAATTAGTATGCGCTATTTTGGTGCGTAAATTTTACATACAGTGCAAAATTAATCAGTTTCTGGTTCAGCTTTTGGCAATACCAAGTTAAGCACAATACCTAAAATGGCGCACAAGCTAACGCCTTCTAAGCTAAATTGGCTACCCCCAATGTGCATACCGCCAATACCGCATACTAATATAAGTGCCACAATACTTAAATTACGGGGTGCAGTTAAGTCATCACCAGATTTAACCAACGTATTTAAGCCCACTACCGCAATTGAGCCAAATAACAAAATCATTATGCCGCCCATCACAGGTACAGGAATTGTTTGTAAACCAGCGCCCATTTTTGCCACAAAGGCCAGTACCACAGCAATTATAGCAGTCCACATCATTACTTTAGGGTTAAAGTTTTTGGTCAGCATCACTGCGCCAGTTACTTCAGAGTAAGTAGTGTTTGGCGGACCACCAAATAAAGAGGCAGCGGCAGTGGCTAAGCCATCACCAAATAAGGTGCGATGTAAGCCTGGTTTTTTTAAAAAGTTTTTATTGGTTACTTGGCTAATAGCCATCATATCGCCAATATGCTCAATAGCAGGTGCAATGGCAACAGGCACCATAAAGAGAATGGCTTGCCACTTAAATTCGGGCCATGTGAAGTTTGGTACAGCCAACCAGCTCGCTTCATTTACGCTACCAAATTCAACCACACCCATTACCAGTGATAAAACATAACCCGATATAACACCCGCTAATATAGGGATCAGCTTATATACACCTTTGCCCCACACAGCAAAAATAAGTGTTACAACAAGAGAAAACAGCGAAATAATAATGGCTTTATCGTAAGCAATAAGTTCAATACTGCCGTCGCCACTTTTACCCATTGCCATATTTACCGCAACCGGTGCAAGGGCTAAACCAATCACCATAATAACGGGGCCTACAACCACAGGCGGCAAAATTTTATGAAGTGTTGCCACCCCTTTAAATTTAACCAATAGCGCTAACAGCATATAAGCACAGCCCGCTGCCATTAAACCACCCATGGTAGCTGGTACGCCCCACATTTGTACTGAGGCAATAATAGGCGCAATAAACGCAAATGATGACGCTAAAAATATAGGCACCTTGCCTTTCGTCACTACCTGAAATAATAAAGTACCTATACCCGCTGTAAACAAAGCGACACTTGGATCAAGCCCCGTTAATAAAGGCACTAACACTAACGCACCAAATGCTACAAACAACATTTGGGCGCCGGTTAAAATGGTTTTTATAGAAAATATATAATTATTTTGCACTGTTAAACCTTAGTAAACCGTACCGAAAATTTTGTCACCTGCATCGCCAAGCCCTGGGATAATGTAACCCTTTTCATTTAAATGGCTATCAACTGAGGCAGTAAAAATCTCAATATCAGGGTGAGCGGCTAATGTTTTTTCAACGCCCTCAGGTGCAGCAACCAGTACAATTACTTTAATGTCTTTACAGCCTGCTTTTTTAAGCATATCAATTGTAGCAATCATTGAGCCGCCAGTTGCAAGCATTGGGTCTATAACTAAGCTTAAACGCTCATCAATATTGCCTACTAACTTTTCAAAGTAAGGTACTGGCTCAAGCGTTTCTTCGTTACGCTCAAGGCCCACTACACTTACCTTAGCCGCTGGGAGTAATGACATTACGCCATCCATCATGCCAAGGCCTGCACGTAAAATTGGCACAACAGTAATTTTTTTGCCCTTAATGTGCTCTACTTTTAATTTGTTGCCGTCCCAGCCAGTAATTTCGTTATCTTCTAACTGTAGGTTCTTAGTTGCTTCGTAGGTTAATAAGGTACCTACCTCAGAGCATAATTCACGAAAGCTTTTAGTACTTATACCGTGAGCGCGCATTAAGCCTAATTTGTGTTGAACTAGAGGGTGTGAAATTACGTGAATTGACATGATAAAAACCTACTGATACAAGAATTGGCGGTATTTTATATTAAAAAAGGTCATTTGACCTGCAATTTTAAATAAGTTTTCATAGATCGTGCCAAAATGTATTGATTTGCTTGATATTTATGCAAGCGACACACTACTTTATGTTTATAAATTGTTATCTGATAACGTTAAATTTACTTGCGCCATCATGTAACTATTTATTTTAAAATGAGTTGGGCTCCAACCCGCTAAAAATCGATAAAAGTCGGCCCAAGCTAATGGCCATAATGCATGCCACTTTGCAATTACGTCATCGGCATTTATTTGCGGTTGAAACACTAAAAGCGCATTTTTTAATTGGCTAAAATAGTAATGTAAATACTCATCGGCGCAGGTATGTAATTGCTCGTCGCTTAAGCAGCTGGTCATAAAATACATTACATCGCAAATCCCTACCCCAGCCCCAACATACTGAAAGTCATAAGCGAGTATTTCACTTTGCTCATTTGCAGCAAAATTGGCGAGCTTAGCATCGCCATGTATCAAGGTTTTGTAGTGTGATGATTGCAGTATTTTATCAATTTTATGAGCCGCATTTTTAATATCGGACTTTTTGTCAGCGCTTTGTTTTAATTTATTAAACTCATCGGGCCTTGTGCTCAAATGCCAATAGTTCCCTTGTTGCCATAAGCCCTTTGCTGGCTTATTTAAATTAAAGGCATGAAAAAATGCTAACCACTTTAGTATTGCCTTTATATGCTGGGAGCTTGCTTGAGAAAAACCATATTGAGTAAAGTTTTTAAATACTAACGCATAATCGTCACCATCATTAATTGCATTAATACAGGTAATACTTTTAGCGCTTCTCGGTAAGTACGCGCTGTATAACCTATAAAAATTATATTCAACTTTATAAGACTGCTGCTTTCTCTTTAATGCAAATTCGCTTTGCTTAATTTTTGGATGGTTTATGTGGCGTGGTATTTTAATCGCTTTAATAACACATGGCTCAGCATCAAGCATGCACTCGACAATACTGCCACACCCGCTCCAAAGCGATGTTAGCGTATTGCCAATTTCAATGTGTTTAAAATGAGGCTGTAAAAGAGGAAGATAAAATGCCATTGCTATATTAAGTCATTAAGTTTTTTATAGTTTAACATTAGAAGGTATTTTTAATAAAACGATAGTATCCATAAGCCTCTTTCTTTTTAGCGTGACACCCACTTTAATTCCAGCCTTTCTTAAAGTGACATCCACCTTAATTTCTACAAAGTAAATTACAAAAAGTTAAAGTTAACTAATGAATTTATGTTTTTTAACTGTCCAAAAATAATTTGAGTTTTAAAATAGAGATATTACTAAATAAAGCTCAAATGGCAGCCACAAAAATTCCTACATTATGTAGTTGGAGTGCTCAAAAAGTGATTAGGCTCTAAGCGAATAACTTTGCGCAGTTACTGATATTCGCTCGCCGCTTTCGGTTTAAGTTTTCGCAATACCCTTTTTGTGAGGCTGGCCTGCCCACTGCACCATGAAATACGCGCGTAAATTGTGTGGTGAGTTTTAACCAGTTTTCTGATGATATATTAAGCCTTTCTAACAAAGGAAGGGTCACATTATCTATATGCCCGTGCTTATCCTCTCGCATTACTCGCCCTGTTAGCTCAATGAGTTCAAGGTACGATTTAAGCTCAAACGGCAGCCCTTTAGGCATAATTTGACGTGGCATACCTGCAAAGCGAAGTAGTTGCTTTGGCTGCTTGCCTTCTTTTGCGCATATTAAGCGTACTTTAGCGCTGGTATGGTCTGACTCTTCTGCCGTGTTAGCCATCTTGGCTCTAATGGGGTTTAAATCGACATAGGCCATACACTCTGCAATTGCGGCTTCATCAAGTAAAGCTTGCGATTTGAATCTCCCCTCCCAGAACCTCCCTGTGCAATTATCTTCTTTATTTGCTCTTCGCGCTATATCTTCATTTAACAGGCGCATAAACCAGCTAATACTTGCTAAACGTTCTCGGTATTGTTTTACCGTTTGATTGAAAAAGATGAGTTCAACTTTACTTAGCTTCTCGCCTTGTATGTATTTTTGCGTTAACAATGTGCCTTTACAGAGTTTATGCCAGCGAATAACAATCGCTTTATCATTCAGCCTATTTGCCTTTTTATCATCTACATACAGTACTAAATGGGTGTGATTGCTCATTACGGCATAAGCGCACACATCAATACAAAATACCTTAGCTAATTCACCCAGCTTATCTTCAACCCATCCTCGTCGATGCTCGTAAGATTGACCAGTGAAACGGTCTTCGCCACATAAAAATGCACGACGAACACACCGTGAAATACAGTGATAGTATTTTGTATCAACCAAACTTACTTGTCGCTTTCTTGCAATTGCCATAAGACACTCTGCCTGTTTTTTGCACTAAACAAAAGCTAGCCTCTAATTGCGTTAAGTACAAAATTTAAGATGGGTGTCTTGTTTATTTGCACGATTCTATATCACCAACCTTAACGGTAGCTTCTAAATATTCACCTTCTGAATCGATAAATGTGGCTCGCATATTCCTAGCCTGCTAACTTTTAAATAAGGGGCGCAGACGTGTGGGCTAAAATACGAACGAAGTGAGCAGCCCACAGGTTTGCGTCCCAGCCCGCGCAGCGGGCGAACTTAATTTTTTTGTTATACATACCTTACACCAGACAATATCCCAAAGATGTAAGCTGGCAAGATAAGCAATAGATTTGTAGCTATTAACACAAAGTTAAAATATTTATGAAACTTAGTTTCTTGAGGATCTTTCACATCTTCTTCTGGTTCATAAATATAAGAGTGCCTATATTTAAAGTGATATGCACTTCCCAATGCAACAAGTATAAATATATAACCTCCTAGAAAATCACCTATCTTGGGATAGTAATATGCCAACACCAATAATATTGAAACACCCGTTATAGCAAACCCCTCTAGGATTTCGCCATATTTTGATAAATTAAAATAACAATATTTATAGGCATATACCGTTACGCCAATATTTATAGCTAGATACAAATAAATGATGATGGGCAATCGACTAACCTTCCGTGTATGTATAACGCCCGCATAAGGGGCTGATAATTGTTTGCTAAAATGTGAAGCGTAGCGGAACCGAGCAAACTGTTAGCAGTCCCGTGCTTAATGCGCTTGTTATGTGTAAATTTTCTCCACACAATTAAAATCTGCAAATGTAACTTTAAATGTAGAACCTGAGCGTAACTCAATAATATGCTGAAATCCA
>NZ_JAQREI010000068.1:0-449 GCF_028599215.1 Pseudoalteromonas sp. Angola-30 | reverse complement strand
GGCATAACCATGCGTTTCAATCTGCTCTAGATAAATTCCAGAAGCTGTAAAGTTGTTCATTAACGCTAGTCATAATAGTAGGGAGCGTTAGTTTAATGTAAAAAAACTTTAAAGCTACAAATTTATCGCGTTCACCAAAGCGCATGGTGTAATGTTATGCTTTTGAGACTTTCTTTATTAGCGAGAGTAAGTGGTCAACATGCTCACCTGCTTCTATTTGTTGGCTGGTTTGCACAATAAGTTGCTCATGGCTAATATCGTTATTGGTCTTAAGCTGAATTAGATTGTGGTTTTCTGCCACAGAACTGGTGTGTTCAATACCGGCAATGGCAAAATGGTCTGACTTTTCAAGTCCGGCCATTACCTGATCAATACTGCCCACTTTAATAGTTGATACTTTATTTAATGAGTCTATTACTTCATTAAGCATTGATTGCACTTGTTTTGAC
>NZ_JAQREI010000067.1:0-451 GCF_028599215.1 Pseudoalteromonas sp. Angola-30 | reverse complement strand
ATCGCTTGGCATAGTGTGCTCAGCTGGCAAGCTCAATAATACCCCGGCCGTCAGCGCTGCACTGCATATAGCCACCAATGACAATTTAAAATTAGTATTCATAGGTTAGCTCCTGCTGTGATAAGTTTTTTAAGCTGGCGTCATCAGCACTGGCGTAATAATTTAACCGTGCAATAATAATTTTTTGATCAACGTGAATATTAAGTGCGTCTATTTTGGCATTTAATTCGCTGATCCGCGCTTGCATCACATCCGAAAAATTACCATCATCGCGGGTATAAGCATTCAGGGTCGCTTGGGATTGCTCGGCCATTTGCGGCAATAATTTAGTTTTATAGAGCGCTGCTCGCTGACTTAATCGTGTTAGTTGGCTGACTTCCTTAAAGTACATTCCTTGTAGCTTTTTAAGGGCAATTAATTTTTGTGTTTTTGCCTCTTCGCTATCAGCAAT
>NZ_JAQREI010000066.1:0-457 GCF_028599215.1 Pseudoalteromonas sp. Angola-30 | reverse complement strand
TATTGATACTGCCTTCTTCAAAATCACGACTTATTTTAAACCCGAGTTTACGAGCCAACTCAATCATGCCGGTATTTTCTGGCAGGGTGATACCTTCAATCGTTTTCACGCCTTGGCGTCTGCAGTGAGAAATAGCCGCGTTCATTAAAATACGCCCTAACCCAAGTCCTTGGCAATCAGAACGTACCACAATGGCACACTCTGCTTGTAAGTTATCGGGATCCATAATCACTCGCGAAACCCCTAATGTGTGCTGTTGCTCGTCTTGTGTTTGGGTAACAATAAATGCCATCTCGCGGTCGTAATCAATTTGCGTCATTTTAGCGAGTTGATCATGGTTAAATTGTGGCAATTCACCAAAAAAGCGCTTGTATCTATCTTCTTTGCTTAAGGAGCGGTCAAACTCTTGATGTGCCTGCTCATCTTCTGGTTTGATTGGTCTGAGCGTTGCTAAGGT
>NZ_JAQREI010000065.1:0-458 GCF_028599215.1 Pseudoalteromonas sp. Angola-30 | reverse complement strand
GTCTAGCTGGAAGCGGGCGACCGCCCGCGCCAGCAGGCCGCCCGCGAGCCGGGGCATGGCGGCGACCCGGAGACGCTCGGCGCCGAAGGCCCGGATGCGGCCGGCGGCCGCCTCCAGGCTGGCGAGGCCGACGAAGGCACGCTCGACCTCCGCATGGAACCGCGTTCCGTCGAGCGTCGGGATCAGGCGACTGCCGCCCCGGTCGAACAGCGGCAGACCGGTGATCCCTTCGAGCTGCCCGATCAGACGGCTGACCTGAGGCTGCGACGTGTGCAGCCGCCGGCTCGCCTCCGTCATCGACCCGGTGGCCATCACCGCCCGGAACGCCTCGATATGGCGGAAGCTCATGCGCCGGGAGGTCATATCATTTCCGTATGGGCGGGTGGTGAATCGGAATTGGACGCCGGTTTCGCAGCCAGCTTACCATCGCACCGTCTAGCTCTCGGACGACCGTACTC
>NZ_JAQREI010000064.1:0-465 GCF_028599215.1 Pseudoalteromonas sp. Angola-30 | reverse complement strand
AACCTGTAGGTATCTTAGATTTGGTTGTGGCTGCTGGTCTTGAAACATCAAAGACACGTGCCCGCGAATCTGTTACAAATGGTGCTATCCGCATTAATGGTGAGCAAATTAAGGATGTCGAAACAATCATCGATCCAAAGGCTGCTTTTGATGGTAAATACGTCATTGTAAAGCGTGGAAAGAAGAAGTGGGCTGTTGGTAAAGTGCAATCAGCCTAATTTCGCGTCAAAACACGAACGATAAATTAAATATTAAATAATACTAGCCAAAAATCCGAATTATTGTTATACTATGGATATTAAATAACAAGTCCTATGAGTATAATGGTTGGAGAATGGCCAACGAGTTCATACCTATGTCCCGAGACATAGACTACTCACTTAGTATTTTTGAAGCCATTCTTTTTTGAATGGCTTTTTTTATGCACCATTTTTGATTGGGACAGTTTCTGAGGAGGAACACATG
>NZ_JAQREI010000063.1:0-472 GCF_028599215.1 Pseudoalteromonas sp. Angola-30 | reverse complement strand
ATTATTGTGACAGACAATGCCGGTGTAGCGCAAACCATTACCGCTACAGTGGGCGCAAGTGGTACATGGTCAGTGCCGGTTACAACAGCCCTTGCTGAAGGCAACTTTACCGTAAGTGCAAGCGTAAGCGATGCAGCGGGTAACACAGCGACCGCCACAGGTGCAGGGGAGGTTGATACCATTGCGCCAACGCTTGATTTAACTAGCCCAGGTTCAAGTAACGATGTCACACCAACCCTAAGCGGCACCAGTGATGCGGTTGAAGGCACCGTGATCACCTTTACGGTTATCGATGATTTAGGAGCCCAGCAAACCTTTACCACTACCGTGGATGCGAGCGGCAATTTCTCAGTGGAAGTACCGACGGCACTTGCAGAAGGACCGTACAGCATTGAGGCCAGCATTAGCGATGATGCAGGTAACAGCACTGATATCACCGGCAGCGGTAACATCGATACCACCGCGCCAAGTG
>NZ_JAQREI010000062.1:0-476 GCF_028599215.1 Pseudoalteromonas sp. Angola-30 | reverse complement strand
TCGTTTATATCGCCTACATTTTGTATCGTAAGCGTTGGCGCTTGCGTGTCGATAGTCGTGGTTTCACTCACGGTGGTTTCGTTGCCTACGCTGTCGCGTACGCTCACTTCAATTGTGCTTTCACCTTCACTGAGTGGTGTCGCTGGGGTGGCGCTCCACTCGCCGTTGGCATCAACAAGGGCGGTAATGGTTTGTGGGTTACCGTCACTGTCGGTCACCACAATCGTTACTTGTGCCCCTTCGCCTGCGTCACTTGTGCCGCTGATTATAGGCGTGTTGCTATTGCTTTGTGCATCCACCTCAACTGTGAGTGTAGGTGGTGTGTTATCAAAGTCATCTGAGCTTATTGTGCGTGTGTTCCCTGCTGCATCTGTGGCTGTGGCAATCACAGAGCCTACATCCAGTAGTGATACATCAAGCCCCACCAAAGACCAATTACCGTTGGCATCGGTTGTGGTGGTGTAAGTTACACCCAC
>NZ_JAQREI010000061.1:0-482 GCF_028599215.1 Pseudoalteromonas sp. Angola-30 | reverse complement strand
GTTCGAAACCGCAGAAAACTGCGACTGTCGCATTGACGGGATGTTGGCTACCTGCTTACACTGCCGATGCAACAGGTTTGGGGCAAACCAAATTTCCTCATAACTCCGAACGTCCAATAAGGGGGCCAGGAAGTGAATAAAAACGATCTCGTTGGAAGTGTAGCTGCTAAAGCCGATCTGTCCAAAGCAGACGCTGCTAAAGCCGTTGACGCTGTTTTCGATTCCATTACCGAATCTCTCAAAGGCGGTGACGAAGTTCGTCTCGTCGGTTTCGGTACCTTCGCTGTCGCTGCTCGCGCTGCTTCAAAAGGTCGCAACCCGCGCACCGGTGAAGAAATCGACATTCCGGCATCGAAACAGCCTAAATTCAAGGCTGGCAAGGGTCTTAAGGACGCCGTCAACTAAGTTTGACGATGTTCTGAAAAAAAATGCCGGTGACGAGCGTCACCGGCATTGCTTTTTCAAAAAAGCATGTTATGTTC
>NZ_JAQREI010000060.1:0-490 GCF_028599215.1 Pseudoalteromonas sp. Angola-30 | reverse complement strand
GCCACACCCATTGCGGCAACTAAGTTTTTAAATTTCATTTTGGGGTTCTCCAGTTTGTTCGTCCCATTTCCTAACTGCGGTTCACTCTAAAGTGAGTACATGACAATGGTGTGACTCTTAAATGACACTTTTATGACTGCTTGTATTGTTTGCTACTAATGGCGAAATAACGATAAGTCTATCGCTTGAAAACGCGAAAGAAAAACAAGAACCTTTACCCAGCTCGCTATGAATTTTTAATTTACTACCATGGCGAGTAAGCACATGCTTGTTAATAGCTAAACCTAAGCCTGAGCCACCTGTAGTGCGGCTTCTGGCTTTATCTACTCGATAAAAACGCTCAGTTAACCTGTTAATATGCTCAGGTGCAATACCATCACCATTATCGGTAACACTAAAACATGCTTGTTCATTATTGCGCTGCCAAAGTACCTCAATTTTACCGCCTGGTTTAGTATAATGAATGGCATTAAATACTAAATTTGAAAAG